>CAYOXK010000177.1:0-1688 GCA_964407915.1 uncultured Gammaproteobacteria bacterium | reverse complement strand
GAATGACGGAGGCGGCGCGGGAATGACTAGGCGGCACTGATATCATACGCGCGTATTGCTTTTAAACTGCTCCGCGCGCTCAACTGCCAACTTAGCGTGCGTCGGATTTGCGGTGCAGTAATTCCTCGAGTTCATCATCGTCCACGATGCCGGCCTGTGGGTCGTTGTACACCGACAAATCAATCTTACCTTCGCTTTTTGCAACAATCACGGTTACTACTGCATCCCCCGTTACATTGACGGCGGTACGCGTCATGTCAAGCAAGCGGTCAACGCCAATGATGATGCCGATCGCTTCGACAGGCAATCCAACTTGATTGAAAACAAGGGCAAGCATCACTAGTCCAACCGATGGCACGCCCGCCGTACCAATTGACGCCAACACGGCGGTCACGATAACAGTCAAGTAGCCACCAAGGCCTAGGTCAACCCCATACAAGTTCGCAATAAATACAGTTGCACAGCCTTGCATTATGGCCGTTCCATCCATGTTGATGGTCGCGCCGAAGGGTACGCTAAAAGACGACACAGCGCGATTGACCCCTAAGCGCTCCTGCACGGTGCGCAAAGTGATCGGGATTGTTGCCCCTGAGCTCGACGTAGAAAACGCAAATAGCTGCACATTGCGGATTTTGGCTAGAAATGTTTTTATGCTCAGACCACTCAATGCCTTGAGCAATACCATTTGCGTCACAAAAACATGAAAGAGCAGGGCCGCTATTACCACTAAAAAGTAGCCAGACAACTGCGCCACTAGATCAAAGCCAAGCTCGGCCACGGCTTTGCCCACCAAACAGAAAACGGCGTAAGGTGCGAGCAGCATAACCAGCTCTACCATGCGCATCACTACGTGGTTGATTTGCTCAATAATATTGACCAGCTCAGCCGAGCGTTTCGCTTCGATCAGCAAGGCAATGCCAAAGAAGATAGCAAAGAAAATAATTGCGAGCATGTCGCTACTCGCCATGGCTTGAAAGATATTACTGGGCACAATGCCAATCAATATGTCCGAGAATGATTTGCCGGCCTCTTGCCCGGTAAAGTTGCCATCGAACGGGATAGTCATATTGTCGCCAATGCCAAAGAATACCGCGAAGGCAATTGCGGTGGTAATGGCGATGGCCGTTGTGGCGATATACAAAACTAAAGATTTCGTCCCGATCTTACCGAGTAGTTTTATATCACCAATGCCAATGATGCCAGGGATTAGTGAAAACAACACAAGCGGTACAACCAGCATTTTTAAGCCGTTCACAAAAATTTGGCCGACTACGTAAAAAACACCATTAATGATGTTCGCATCTACCCACGGATGTGAGGCTAACGCCGACCAATTTAGGCCTAAGCCAACGATAATGCCGAGAATCAGCGCAAGTAACACTTGATTAGCGAGGTTCATGGATTTCACTCTGTAGTTTGTTAACGTCCTAGAGTGTAGTTGATTCAATAGAATCAGGCCAATATGCGTTAAATGCTGGGCATAAAAAAAGCGATGCAGGTGTGCTGCATCGCTCTTGTGCTGTCGAGCCCCAGTGGTCAGTGCTAAATACTATGCGTTGTATCGCCTTGTTGCTCGTATCGCTGGTTAACGATTCAAAAATTTACCTGCCAACCCAGCGAGTCCTGCAAGACCGCCTACGGAATCGAGTAAACTGCCTCCACGCGAGGAGTTGTCAACCACTTGTGGG
>CAYOXK010000176.1:0-1872 GCA_964407915.1 uncultured Gammaproteobacteria bacterium | reverse complement strand
ACACGCGTGTGGTAGGGGAGGCGGGTAACGGCGATCAAGCCGTAACGCAAACGCAAGCCCTAGCCCCCGATGTTATTTTGATGGATATTCAAATGCCGCATCGCACGGGCCTAGACGCGGCTGCGACTATCGTGGCGCAACAAAACCCCTCGCCGAGCATTGTGTTTTGTACGGCTTACGATCAGTTTGCCTTAGACGCCATTAAAACCAATGCGGCCGCATACTTAGTTAAGCCGGTCGCGCTTGCAGAACTGCAACACGTGTTTGCTAAATTAAGGCGAGTAACCAAGCCTCAAGTAGACGCCGTGCGCACGCAGCTGGCAAACAGCAAAAGAACGTTTGTGGAAGAGCCCAGCGTTGTCTCGCGTATTAAGAGCGGCCTTTTAAAGACCCCCATAAGCCACATACTTTTTTTTAGAAGCGTCGACAAGCTTGTGTATGCGATGACACTCGAAGGCAAAGAGATTATTGTTGATGTGGTGTTAAAGGAGCTCGTGAAACAGTTTCCAGGAGAATTAGTACGCGTGCATCGCAATGCTGTGGCCAATATTGGTCAACTCGAAAGTTTGTACAAAGACGAAATCGGCCACGACAGAGTACGGCTTAGAGACACTGATGTAACGCTCGAAGTTAGCCGGCGACAGCTACGCGAAGTAAAACAAACCTTTGCTCGTTAACTGCAAAACCATTAGCCCCGCAACTGAATCACAAGCCCAAGCAATAGCACTATGAAGAAAATTGTTTTTTACGTAACGCTCTGCATTGCCCTAACCGCTTGCGCCACAGCCCCGCCCACCAATCAAGACGACTTGTGTTCAATTTTTGTTGAAAAGCCCAAGTGGTATAAAAGCGCGACAAAAAGCGCGCAACGATGGGGCGGGCCGATTCATGTGCCTATGGCGATTATTTATCAAGAGTCGGCGTTTAAACACGATGCGCGACCACCCATGCGTTACTTTCTTGGCTTTATTCCTCGCGGCCGACCCAGCGACGCCTACGGTTACTCACAAGCATTAGATAGCACATGGGCTCGCTACGAGCGCGAGACGGGTGCCCGCTTTAAAAACCGAGATAACTTCGCCAATTCCTTTGATTTTGTGCAATGGTATATGCACACAAGCTATACGGCTAACGGTGTCTCTAAATGGGATGCGCGCGAGCAATACCTTAATTACCACGAAGGCCAAGGTGGATACGCCCGTGGCTCGCATCGAAGCAAACAATGGCTGCTCACGACAGCCGATCGAGTAGCGGCAAGAGCGTCGCGCTACAGCGCCCAATTAGTGCGCTGCAAAGCCCAACTCGACCGCGCCAAACGCAGCTGGTTTTAGTGGCAAAGCACACACCCAGCTCATAGCTCAACGTCCCGCCAAGTAAACCGCAATTGACTCCGCAAGCCGGTCTAAAGGACTGAGAGTGCCGGTGTAGTGCCGGCCTAATATGTGGGTGTAGATTTGTGTTGTTTTAACGTCACTATAACCGAGACAGCCTTATTAAGTCCTTCGCGGAAAAATGTGCTTGCAGAAAAACTTAGAATATTAGCGCGCGCAGAGTAGAATCATATTAAGCGAGATCGCTTTACTAGTTTCGGGAGGCGTACGTTTGAATAATAAGCCAACAAACTCAATGAACTGCGTAAGGTCTTTAGAAATTTGAAAGAGAGAAACCGAGCCTGCTCGCCAATAAGCTGTTAAGTGTATGAACGTGAAAATCATAATATCTATTTAGTAAGTTGGAGAGTCATTGCCAAAATTTTTGAAAAGATGGTGGGAAGGAGAGGTTTACTACATTGATGGAGTTCTTCTTGGTGTCCGTTTCAAAAGTTGAGTACCGGTTAACTGAATGGGGGCAGGCCCTGTGTCCTGCTCTCGA
>CAYOXK010000175.1:0-2093 GCA_964407915.1 uncultured Gammaproteobacteria bacterium | reverse complement strand
GTCTTTGCTGACTAAATTCATCAGCTTGGCCATGAGGACGCCTGCCGCCGTGCCAATACAAAAGGCGATGGCGCCCAGCGCAAGTATGCCCAGTGTTTCGGCGTTTAAGAATTTATCCGCACCCATTTTTGAGCCTACGCCCAACCCCAAAAAGATGGTAACGATATTAATCAGGGCGTTTTGTGTGGTATCGCTCAACCGCTCAACCACGCCGCATTCACGCATTAAGTTACCAAAGCAAAACATACCCAACAAGGGCGCGGCATCGGGCAGCAGTAAGGCCACCAATACGAGCAAGGTGAGGGGAAAGATAATTTTCTCTGTTGTGGATACGTTGCGTAACTGCACCATTTCAATACGGCGTTCGGCGTCGGTGGTAAGCGCACGCATAATTGGTGGCTGAATGATGGGCACTAAGGCCATGTACGAATAGGCCGCCACTGCCACAGGCCCGAGCAGTTCGGGCGACAATTTGCTGGTAACAAATATCGCAGTCGGCCCGTCGGCTCCGCCAATAATACCGATGGATGCTGCATCGCGAATACTAAAGTCTAATATGCCAAAGTAGCTCAAGGCGACTGCGCCGAGTACGGTGGTAAAGATACCCACTTGAGCAGCAGCGCCAAGGAGCAGGGTTTTGGGGTTGGCGAGCAATGGGCCAAAATCGGTCATCGCGCCCACACCCATAAAGATTATGAGCGGGAACAAGCCCGTTTCAATGCCCACATGGTAGATGTAGTACAACAGGCCACCGGGTGATTGCAAATTGCCAATGGCATCGTAAATGGGTGCTGCATCAAAACCGGCCCCGGGAATATTGGCCAGAATGGTGCCAAACCCGATTGGCACCAGTAGCAAGGGTTCGAAGCCTTTGCGTATGGCTAAAAACAGCAACCCCAAGCCAACAAGCATCATCAATGCTTGGTTCGCTTCTAGCTGCGCCAAACCTGAACTTAACCAGAGGGAGTTTAGATTATCCATAAGTGGTCTCTGGAGCGGCTAATTGATTTGCATGAGTACATCACCCACGGATACTCGATCACCCGCCGATGCCGTGATCGAGGCGATGACGCCCGCTTGTGGAGCGCCAATATTGGTCTCCATTTTCATCGCTTCCAGCACTAATAGGGTCTCGCCTGCAGCCACGCTGTCGCCAACCGCTTTCACCACCTTAATTACGTTACCCGCGAGCGGGGCTTTCACCGCTAGGCTTTTGCCTGAAGGCTTCGCCGGTTCGCTAGATGATTGTTGCGAGCTTGCTATGGATTCAATGTCGCCGTCAGGGTTTACCGTTACGATGTAGTCCGCCCCATTCACATTGACGCTGTAAACGTTGTCGGCGGCCGCGTCCGTAATATTCGCTGGTGCGCTGGGTGCGGGTTCAAATGCATCGGGTTGATTTCGGTGCTGCAAAAAATGCAGGCCTACTTGTGGAAATAAGGCGTAACACAGCACATCATCAATAAAATCTTCGCCCTCTTTGCTTGTGAGTTTTTCGCTTTTCGCCACGGCCTTAAATTGGGTGATCAAAGACTCCATCTCAGGCTCCAGCAAGTCGGCTGGTCGGCAGCAAATGGCTTGTTCGTCATCGCCGAGTACGCGTGACTGCAGCTCGGCGTTTACAGGAGCTGGCGTGGCGCCATACTCACCGCGTAATACGCCGGCCGTTTCTTTGGCAATGGTTTTATACCGCTCGCCGAGTAGCACATTGATCACCGCTTGCGTGCCCACTATTTGCGAAGTGGGCGTTACCAACGGAATAAAGCCAAGATCTTCACGCACGCGCGGAATTTCGGTGAGCACCTCGTCAAATTTGTCCAGTGCGCCTTGTTGACGCAATTGGCTCTCCATATTTGTGAGCATGCCGCCGGGAACCTGCGCGACCAGAATGCGCGAGTCCACACCTTTTAGCGATCCTTCAAAAGCCGCATACTTTTTGCGCACTTCGCGAAAGTAGGCTGAAATTTCGTCTAGTTTAACCACGTCGAGCTGCGTATCGCGCTCTGTGCCGGCAAATATAGACACAACTGATTCGGTCGCCGAGTGGCCATAGGTCATGGACATAGACGAGATTGCGGTGTCAACATTGTCGA
>CAYOXK010000174.1:0-2392 GCA_964407915.1 uncultured Gammaproteobacteria bacterium | reverse complement strand
GCGTTGTGGCGACACATGGCGTTGTGCGCTCTCGCCGCGCTTGCGGTTGAAGTGGCTAAAGCTAAGCTGCTTTCGCTCGAGCACGGCATGACTGATGAGTTCGAAGTAGTTCGCATCAATTTTACGGCTGGCGCTGGTTACAATGCGAATGCGGCTGCGTACTTCCTCTAGCGTGCTGTTGCGCTGTTTAAGCACATTGCCGATACGCTCTAGCATGGGTAAAAGGTGTGGCGCTAAGTCACCAGTAGTGCGGCCAGAAGTTCTCTTGCTTGCCAATAAGTTTACATTTATAGTGCATTTATGCACCATAAATGTAAACTATATGCCTTATGAAAGCTCGGTTAGCAGAAATGAAGCTTCGAGAGGTTGTTCTGAAGGCGGGGGCTATTTTATCTCGACATCAACTCCACAAAATTTTGGATCTTGAACACCCCGAAGCATTTGCCGCGACGCTTAAGCGTTTGTTAGCGGCCGGTATCCTGGAGTCGGTTGCTCGAGGAGTTTACTATGTGCCCAATGTTGTGCCGCGCGATGGGTATGAACTTGAACGTACAGCTGCTGTATTGCGGTATGGTGAGTTCAACTATGTTTCCCTGGAGTCAGCGCTGTCTCAAAGCGGGGCGATTTCGCAGCAAATGGTAGATTATTTAACTGTAATGACATCAGGGCGCAGTGACTATTTTAAAACCCTCTTTGGCGACATTGAGTTTACCCACACAAAACGAGAGTTTTCCGCACTGCTCGAAGCATCGGTTGTTGTGCCAGGGCGGCCACTTCGAGTTGCTAGGCCACTTGAGGCGTTGCGAGATCTTAGGCGAGTAGGCCGCAATTTGTATATGGTTGACCTTGAGGAGGTTGAATAATGACCAAAAAATCAGCGCTGGACCTGCTGGTTGAAAGGGCCCTCAACGCAGGTGAGTCAACAGCTATAGTTTCGGTTGTTGAAAAAGAAATTCTACATTACGAAATTCTGAACAGTTTGGATCGCCATCGCTTGTTAAACAATCTAACTTTTCAGGGAGGCACCTGCCTACGGCTTATTTACGGAGCACTACGCTTGAGTGAAGACCTTGATTTTAAGGGGGGCTCTTCCTTCGACACAGACGGGTTAGATGAAATTAAACATTGTTTGGAGGCAGATATAGCGAAAAAATTCTCGCTCTCTGTGACGGTTAAACCACCGAAGCCTTTAGTTGAACGAGGCAGTCCGGTGTTGGTTAAGACTTGGGAATTATCAGTGATCACGAGGCCAGAGCGCAAAGACGTGCCTCGGCAACGAATTAAGATTGAAATAGACAACTCAACGGCCTTAACACGACGCACAGCCGTTCTTGCTAATAATTATCCAGATAGCACTTTGGGTTATCTGGGGCAAATTCTGTTCGTCGAAGAGAAAGAAGAAATCCTTGCAGATAAACTCGTGGCCTACGTAAACTCAGACTACATCCGTTATCGCGATTTATGGGATATGGCATGGCTGAGTCAACAACATACCGCCGTTATTCCCGATATGGTGGCTTCTAAAGTCAAAACTTTTGAGATCATGGACTACGCTCAGCGAGCTCAGCTTCGAATACAAGAGCTGCCCAGTATAGTTAAAAGCCAGCGTTTTATAACTCAAATGATGCGCTTTTTACCTCGAGCAGCTAGGCAAGAAACGATTGATCGCCCCGAGTACCTACAATACCTTATTGAAGCCAACAAACAGTTATTGCAAAGGGCTGTGCAATCAGTTGCGAATGAAAAGCCCATTGCGCCTGGTTTCGCCCCTTAGTAATTCTTTTTCTTAGCTGCCTACGCCCATGCTAGCGGGTTGGCCGTTAGCGTGCCGAGTCGTTTACGCAATTGTTCGACCAACCTCCAAAACCTGTGGTGGGCAGCCAATCTTAGTTATGGCGAATATCCTATAGCACAACCGCAATCTCACTGGATGATTCTGGTTTGGTTTATTTTAAGTAGTGGCTGAGCGCGTTTTGTAGCCGGTCTTGAACTTTCTGGCGCAGAGTGTCGGGGGCGATAACCTCTACGTCTGCGCCAAACTTTAGAATGTCCATGAGGAGTTCGCGGTCGTCTGAATAAGGTATGCGCAATACATAGCTGCCGTCTGCGCTTTGCTCGGCTTGTTGTTTGGGGTGCCATTGTTCGCTTGCTACCCAGCGGGCGCGAAAAGGTGAGAAGCGTAATACGGCCGTTTGCGTGGTTGCACCGGCAAAAATGCCGTAACCGTTACCGAGCTCTTGGTCGAGCTTTTTAACCGCGATGTTTTTGGCTTTTTGCTCTATTACTTTTAGCTCGCTGATGGTGTCTAGCGAGAATGTTCTAAGCGCATTGAGGTTGTGATCAAAGCTGTCTAAATACCAGTTGTCGCGGTAGTGCACCAAGCGTTGTGGCG
>CAYOXK010000173.1:0-2507 GCA_964407915.1 uncultured Gammaproteobacteria bacterium | reverse complement strand
ATGGAATTAATGCACCCGAAGGCGTAACCACTGGAATGTTTTCAAGTTCTTCGGTCGTCGTCCATTTTTGCGTTTTGAGGAAAATATCGAGGCGGGACTCCTGATGAAAAAACTCGCCCAACCATAAACCGTCACCAAACGCCCGTAAGGTTCGTGCTAAGGACTCACGAGTGAGCCCTACTTCCGCAAGACGACGATCATCAGGGGTTAAGCGCAATTCAGGTGTCACGATTTGCGGGTCAGGGTTTAAATTGACCCGCGCGCCAGCCAAATTAGACTGAATAAGGTCGCCCACGGCGATCGCCGATTCGTTAAGCGCATCAAAATTGGCCGACTGCAACTCTACCCGAATATTGGCGCCATTGCCAAAGCGACCAAATAATGAACCTTGTTGGGCGAACGCGCGCGTATCGGGAAAGCCTGAGAGAATTTCCTGATTCGTGATTCGCACCATTTCGTCAACGCGAGACTGATCTTCAACTCGGATACCGATGTTGCCACCCCATGGTCCTGTAAACAGGTAATAATTTTTCAACTGCGGTTGCTTCTCGCCAAGCATGTACGGGTTTAAGCGCTCGAGCACCACTTCCGCAAACTCCTGGCGAACCACGTTATTACTCGCGCCCGAAGGAAATGAAATAAAGGCATCCACCGCGTCACGCTTTACGGGCGGTAGATAATTAAGTTGCGGCCAGAGTAGCCACCCTAGTAGCAGGGGAATGATGGTTAAACCAGCTATCCAGCCACGGCGCTTATTCACCGTGCTCGTAAGCCCCATCAATCGCTAAACTACGCGATCCCACACAGCGGTCTGTGCCTGCGCTTGGGCGTTTCGTTCCTTTAAGAAATACGCAGCGCCGACTGGAAGTATGAATAGTGCAATGAGCAGACTAAAGGATACTGCAATGGCAATAGTCAACGCCAAGTCTGCAAACAGTTGTCCCTCGACGTCCTCAAAGAATACGATCGGTACGAAAATAACCACCGTGGTGATCGTGGAGGCAAGCAGGGCACCCCCCACGCTTTGCACCGAACTAAGCGCGGCCTTTACGCTTTCAATACCTTTGTCGATCTGACGCACGTAGTGCTCGAGCATCACAATCGCAGCGTCTAACACCATCCCTGTCGCAAAGGCGAGTCCGGCGAGTGAAATCACATTGATGGAGCGCCCAAACACATTCAAAACAATAAAAGTGGCAAGCAAACTCAATGGAATGGTGGCCGCGATGAGTAAAGTGGCACGTAAGCGACGCACAAACAACCACAACGAGCCCACGGCCAACACAATACCTATGCCCATATTCTCGGTCAGCAACGCAACGGCACGGCGAATAAACACCGACGGGTCAAAGCTTTTCTCAATGGTCAGCCCGTATAGTCCTGGTAAGGTTTTGTTTAACTCATCCATACGCTCCAAGACCGCATCGATAGCGACCAGCGTATTGCTCCCTGGTTGACGAACCAGACGCATGCCTAAGGCGGGCTTGCCATTTTGATAGGTTACTCCGCGCGCCTCATCCGGACCCACGTACACGGTTGCAATATCACCGAGTTTAACGGGGGCACCGTAGCGCCAAGTTAAGATAGTATCGGCCAGTTGGTCCGCTTGATAACGCCCCTCAAAGCGAAGGGTAAAATCACGACGGCCAACTTCCACAGTACCGCCACTTACATCATTCGAACGGTTTATTGTGTTGGCGATAGTGTCGATGCTTACGCCAAGCTGCGCTGTTATGAATGGGTCAAACTCAATCCGCACAATTTGCTCGCCGGTACCGCTGTTTACATCGACACTACCAACTCCATCGATGTTGGCAAATTCAGCGGCAATGTTTTCTTCGACATATTCATGCAAATCGTCGGGAGCGATAGGAGAATCAGCCGCTCGTTGCACAAACAAAAAGATCAGCGTTTCACCCTCTCCACCACCGCCGCCATCGCGTTGAATTTGCGGACGCTCGGCATCGGCTGGCAATCCGCGCACACGTTGCAACCTACTCGACACCTCAGTGAAGGTTTGATCCATGTCGGTGCCTAAGGCAAACTCCATGTTGATCCAAGCACCACCAGGATTTGACCAAGAGCGCAAACTCGTCATACCGCTAATACCGCGCAATTCACACTCGATCGGTTCGACTATTTCGCTTTCGATTTCGCGAGGACTCGCGGCGCGCCAACCCACCTGTACACTCAACACAGGTCGATCAATAGCCGGAAACAATTGGGTGGGAAGTGTTGTACGGAGACCAGCCCAAGCACAGCAACTAGACAGATCAGTGCCGCCGTAATGGCGGGGTTACGAACGAATAAGCGGGTAATCTCCACTGCGCTACTCTCTTTTCTATAATTATTATTCTGTGCGCTTCGGTAAGCGGCCCTTTAATGCATAAACGCAATCAAACTCTATGAGTAAGAGGGACTGCAAAGTCAAACGGTTGCAAATTTACCAAAGAGAGTTTATTCGATACACGATCGCCAAGGCACAGTTATCTTTGGATGTGAGGCGA
>CAYOXK010000172.1:0-2560 GCA_964407915.1 uncultured Gammaproteobacteria bacterium | reverse complement strand
CATTTTTCTTTTCACCCGTGAGCTCGGCGGTAAGCTTTGCGGCCTGCTTCAAACCCAGTTCAGACGATAGAATCTCTAATACCCGTTGCGCACTCAGGCTGTGCGAGCTAGTCACAGCATCGTTTGCCCCACTGATGAGCACCACAAATTCGCCTTTAAGTTGATTGGGGTCTGCGCGTAAGTGCGCCACCACGTCAGCCACGGCGCCCGACAATATTGTTTCGAACCGCTTAGTTAATTCACGGGCGACAACGATATGCCGAGTTGGGCCAGCAACTCGTTCAAGGTCAGCTAAGGAGCTGGCTATTCGATGCGAGGACTCGAGCACCACAAGCGTGCGGGTATCGCGCAATAGCGTCAAATACCGCTCGCGCCTTGCCGCAGACTTAGCCGGCAGAAACCCTTCATATACAAACCGGTCGGTTGGCAGACCCGCAATCGAGAGGGCCGCAATAATGGCACTCGGGCCGGGTATCGCCACCACCTCAAAGCCGGCTTGGCGAACCGCTCGAACCAACACAAAACCAGGGTCGCTAATCAGAGGCGTACCCGCATCACTTATTAGAGCCAAGGTCTGGCCGTCGGCGAGCAATGACAGCACCCAGTCAACCAAGCCACTCTCGTTATGCTCATGGCAGGGCTTCAGATGCGTGTGGATATCGAAATACTCTAACAATGGCCGACTATGCCGCGTGTCTTCGGCCAAGATTAAATCGACTTGAGATAACACACTCACCGCACGATATGTGATGTCATCTCGATTTCCGATGGGCGTCGCCACAATGTACAAACAGCCTGTTTTAAAATTCTGCATTTTTGGTAATCGCGCTAATCACATGGTTTAATCTTGCCGCCGTGGCAACGTTCTTACTGACGTTTTTGCTTTAAAGAACGGCTAATCGGTATACTCTCTTATAGCGGGGGTGCGCGAACGTGCTGCCGGCATTGTGATTACTGTTTTTAATATACGCTTAACCTAAACCTGCTGATTCTGCGCCCCGAACACCTTAGACGGACTTAACTTAGAATGCACTTAATATCGCCCAAGCGAGTCACTAATACTCTTATGAAGACTCCACGCACCCCCTGCCTTTCAGCAACCTTAGGCCTTGTCGCACTGACTCTGGCTGCGTGCGCCACACCTTATCAACCCGCTGATGTTGAGTCTAGAGACTTATCGCGGCCAGGCTCGAATCTGCCCAATTTGGACAACGGTTGTCAAAATCTTGAATGTGCCAATCCAGGTGATATTGCCAACCGTATGCCGCAACAAGACGCCGCGTTAGGCCGTGCTGAGTATTTCGAAGCTGAGGCGGCGCGGCGCAACAATGTGCAGGCGCAAGTGGACGCAACCCTAAGTGCCGCCGAATATTATGTGCAAGCCGATCAAGCACAACGAGCCGTAGACCTTATCCGCGACCTAAACATGCGCGCTTCTACGGCCAGCTTGAGTGAAGTGCAACGCGATCGTGTCGATGTGATTTACGCCTACTACGCCTACTCTAATCGGGATTATGCGCAAGCTTTAAACATCTTACAGCGCTTAATGCCGCCAGCGCCGAGCGTGGAGTATGTTGACCCCCGTACGCTACCCGAGTACCAACAGCGCGCGGAGCGACAACAGTTGCCTTCAGAAATAAAGTCGAATGACCGATACCCAACCACACCGCCAACCATGGCCGATTCAGGCGACCAGCAAGAGCGACAAGTTATTGAGCAACCGCGCCTCGTAGCAACGCCTGATCTGAGTCCACAACAGATTGATGCGCTGCTTTTGAGTTCTTTTTGTTACAGAGAATTGGGACAGTTTGATAAACAAATCGATTTGCTAATGCAACGCGAGTCGGGTTTGCGCGGCGAGGCGCGCGCGCAGAGTACGCGATACACATGGCAAGTAATTAATGCCCTGCCCCCATTAAGCCGCGAACAAATAATTGCGCAATCCAGTTTGGCAAGAATTAAACCTCGCCTAGAGCAAAGTTTAAGCAATAGAACACCGGCTATCGCAACCGCAGCCAAACAGTTCACAAGTCATCCCAACGATCTCAACTTACAACAGGGCACCTTGTCTACGGCACAACGCCAAGAGGTTAGTTGGAGCGGCAACTCGGTTCGACAAATCGCGGTGCTACTGCCACTGTCATCTAAATTCAACAAAGCCGCTACCGCTTTGCTTGACGGAATTAAGCACGAGCATGAATTACAGCGCGGTAGCTATTCGCCTGAGTTGCTGGTGTATGACATTGGCGACGATCCTTATCAAACGCCCCAGTACTATCAAGCCGCGGTTAACCAAGGCGCTGAGTTCATTATTGGACCCTTAGGTAAAGATTACGCAGATCAACTGTTATTGGCGCGCAGCCAATATGCTATGCGCAACACACCCGCCCTATTGCTCGGCGGCAGCTCAGCGCTAGACTCAGGCACCTATCGGTTGGAATTTTCGCCTGAACGCGAAGGCGTTATGGTGGCGCGCAAGGCTTTCGCTGACGGACACTTGAGCGCAGCCGTAGTGGCGGCCAACGACGCCAAGAGCGCGCGTATTAAACAAGCATTCGCA
>CAYOXK010000171.1:1147-2577 GCA_964407915.1 uncultured Gammaproteobacteria bacterium | reverse complement strand
GGTGTTGTAGCGATTTTTCTCTTCGAACACCGACGACACTTTGTCGTCGTCGGGGTTGCGCAAAAAATCAGCCTGAGCCTCTAAGGTAAATCCCGCCGCCGTTAAGTCATCAATTAAAGCCTGTGGGTCAACGCGGTGTAACGCTTTGCCAACTTCAGCGTTATCCGCACCCGCAACCGCGTTGGCGTCGATCACGCCCAATACCCCACCCTCTTTAAGGATGTGATGTAGACCGCGTAAAAACAAAGGGCGATCAATCGCAACCCAGCCTGACTCAGGATCGGCATAGTAGAGGTCGTGCATGCCTAAAATAAAGATCGCGGCATCGTATTGCTCTGCTGACTGTTCGACAAGCGATTCTGGAGTCGCGACCAAGCGAGTAACGTTGGGGAGTCGGTTATCGGCGAGGCGTTGTGTAACCGCATCGGCTACAAAACGATCCCACGGCGCGTTGTTATACAACACCACAGATCCTCCGGCGCCAACCAAATAACTCAGCAGTTCTGAGTAATAGCCACCACCGGCAAACACATCAAACACATCGTCGCCCGGTTCAATCTCAAAAAAGCGCAGTACGTCCGCTGGTTCACGACGATCATCCACCGCGCGATCCTGCTCAGAGCGACTGGGATTAGTGAGCACATCGTCATACACATCCGCCGCAACAGGCGCGCCACCTAAGCCTAAGAACAATAGATAGCCCGCTAAAATCAATCGATACTGCATTGCAACCTCCCATCTTAATTAATAATTATTTTTTGCATAGGTTAGAAAATATAGAAGGGGTGACCTAAGACCTCATTGAAATTTCCGCAAATTAACTAAGTGAGTTTTAAACTCCTCGTCACCCCATTTGGCTCGTTGTGCATCCAAACAGCTTTGTGCATGAAAATTCAACTGGTTTCGCGAATGAAAAGACTCTATTCTTACTTGTGGCGCAGATTTATATGTCTGTTTAATTTACGTGTCCGCAAATCAACTCCACACGCCTTTTTAAAGTTCTTTATGGTACGCAGCTTGCAACCATAGTTGGGCTTGATGGCCTTATTTATCTAAGCCCCAACCTTGCCGCAACAGAGAAGTGACATGGTGCAATAGATAGCGGTATTTTCGGCGTTAAGCGTTAACTCAAAAAATGATTGACTGTGGAGTACAGGCCATGACAAAAGGGCTTATTTATCGAGGTCACTCAATTTTAGGCGAGAGGAGAATGTGCGTAATGGCTACTACAGGAATTACTCAACGTATTAATGTGATGCAAATTTGCGCCATTTTGGCACATTGTCCCGCGAAGCATCGCTAACGATATGCAAAACATCGTCACTCCCCAATTGCCCCTCGCGGTGTACCGAGCAATTTTTGCAAAGCCGTCAGAAGCGAGACCATCAGAGCATTTCCTTGGCTCAGCCGTGCGGGGCGCGTTCGGCACT
>CAYOXK010000171.1:0-1137 GCA_964407915.1 uncultured Gammaproteobacteria bacterium | reverse complement strand
ACTGCATTAAAGGAGTCGGTGTGCGTAATGCAAAATATACCCTGTAAGCAATGCACCTTAATCGATCGATGCGCGTACCCATACATTTTTGAAACGCCTTTGCCTGCTACTGCAAATAAAATGACGCGTTACACTAGCGTGCCTCATCCATTTGTTTTAAACCTGCCCTTCCGTAACCAACATAAAAGTACCCTTGACATAGGTTTTTGTCTATTCGGCAAGGCAAATGATTATCTGCCGCACTTTACACACGCTCTTGAGCAAGCGGGTAAAAAGCGTATTGGCTCCTATGAGAGATTAAGGCTTATAAAGATTGAGCAAAATCTCGATTTGGCAACAGATCAATGGGGTGAGATTAAGTCTGCATCGCAACCGCTTGCCCCGTACGCGCCAGTTTGCCCACACATTCCTTCAGTGCCAGAGGAAGTAGCCATACACTTTCTTACTCCGTTTCGATTATTGAAAGAAAGCAGCAATATACAAACAGAAGAGTTTGAATTCCCCCACTTATTTTCATCGCTTCTGCGCCGAATATCTATGCTGACCTATTTTCATACTGACACTCCACTAGACACCGATTTTGCGCAATTGAGCACGCTAGCTGGAGCGATTCAATTCAAGCAAAAGAAGTTGGTTTGGCAAGATTGGCAACGCCATTCGTCTAGGCAAACGAAATATATAAAAATGGGCGGATTGATGGGCACGGTTAACTTGAGTTTACGGGGCGCAGAAAAGTTCTGGCCCTACCTTTGGCTTGGTCAATGGACCCATGCTGGAAAAGCCACCAGTATGGGGCTTGGACAATATAAACTCGAGTGTTCAACGGCAAGCTTGCGGGCTGCGACATCTGTGGATGGATAGATAATACTTCGACCCATGAAACCACTGATTCATTTAAAAGCGGCTTTGGAGCAGGCGCAAGCGTGCGCCGCATTCTACCTAAAGCGTAATGTCTAGAACAGTTTCATCGCTTCCGACTAGGATGGTAAGTGGATTGGCTCAACCACTGCCGTCCGCTTATTCAAAGCGTATTCTGCTTGCGGTAACTGGGCTGTCTCCACAAATAGTTACTGAAACCTTGTTTGCGCTGGCGGTCAAACCCGAAGGCGATTCACTGCCATTCGTGCCCACTGACAT
>CAYOXK010000170.1:0-2702 GCA_964407915.1 uncultured Gammaproteobacteria bacterium | reverse complement strand
AAGCTCGAGGCCGCCAAGCCAGTTCGCAATGCGCTAATTGCACTCACCCGATCCGCACCGTAGCCGATTACTTTAGCCAACATGGAGTCGTAGAACGGCGAGATAAGCTGACCCTCGCGAATACCGGCATCAACGCGCACATGCGGATGCGGCGGAAAACTAAACTGCGCAACTTCCCCGGTCTGAGGCATAAAATCGGCGCGTGGGTCCTCGGCACATAAACGCACTTCAACCGCATGACCAGTAAACGTTATTTGCTCTTGACGCAACGGCAAAGCCTGCCCGTCGGCGATCTTTATTTGCCACTCAACCAGGTCTAGACCCGTCACCATTTCGGTGACGGGATGTTCGACCTGCAGACGCGTATTCATCTCTAAAAAGAAAAACTCACCGTTTTTATCCACTAAAAACTCGACCGTACCCGCGCCCACATAATCACATGACTGGGCGGCGTTGATGGCAGCCGTTCCCATCCGAGCGCGCAAATCCGCGTCGACAAATGGCGATGGAGACTCCTCGACCACCTTTTGATGACGCCGTTGAATCGAGCAATCGCGTTCCCCCAAATGCACGTAATTACCGTGTTGGTCGCCAAACACTTGAATTTCGATATGTCGAGGTTCAAGCAGGGCGCGCTCTAAAATTAATTCATCGCTGCCGAACGCCGAGCGTGCTTCGGCGCGCGCTGCACTGATGGCAGACTCGAGCTCTTTAAGATCATGCACAATGCGCATTCCGCGCCCACCACCGCCCGCCGAGGCTTTTACCATCAACGGCAGCCCGATGGACTTAGCCTGCTCGACCAAACTGGCGTCGTCTTGCTCGCTACCTTGATACCCTGGAATACAGGGCACATTGGATTCCAACATGGCGATCTTGGACAAACGCTTAGAGCCCATCAAGCGAATTGCATCCACACCCGGACCAATAAATACGATCCCTTCTTGAGCGCAGCGCTCCGCAAACTCTGCGTTCTCGGATAAAAACCCATAGCCCGGATGAATAGCCCCTGCATTGACAGACTTAGCTGCCGCAATAATCTTATCGATCACTAAATACGACTGGCTCGGAGCCGAAGCGCCAATATTCACGGCTTCGTCGGCCAGCAAAGTGTGGGGGGCATCGGCATCCGCGTCACTGTAAACCGCCACGGTGCTGTAACCGAGTTGCTGTGCAGTACGCATAACCCGAACGGCAATCTCACCACGGTTTGCGACCAATATTTTTTGAAATTTGTGCATGCTTTAACCTAACTCAAAAATCTGCGTGACCACTGTCTCTGCGCGCGTATGCTAACTGAACGCAACCAGTGACTCTTTGTTGGTGTATCCCGATTGTTGGTGTATCCCGATTGTTGGTGTATCCCGATTGTTGGTGTAACCCGATTGTTGGTGTAACCCGAGCCGCTGTTACTCATCAGCCCAACTCGGCTTCCGCTTGGCCACAAAGGCAGAAGTGCCTTCTTGCCCCTCGGGCCCCATGATCGCAGCAGTAAAATCATCCGCCGCGCGATCTAATAAATGTTCAATTTTAGGCGTCTCGAAAGCATCCAATAGTAATTGCTTAGTAACGGCCGTGGCATTGGGGGCGACCTTGCGCGCTAACTGTAAAGCATGCACTAACGCGGCCCGCATATCGGTCTCGTTACTGGTTACTTGGTGTACCAGTCCCATTTCCAGTGCGTCGGTGCCATTGATCCGTACACCAAACAAGGCCAAACGCCGTGCCTGCGTGAGCCCAATACGACTCACCACAAACGGGGCAATTTGCGCGGGTATAATCCCGAGTCCTGTTTCAGGCATGGCAAACAGAGCATTGGTGTCGGCGATACTGTAGTCCGACACGCATGCCAAGCCAAAGCCGCCGCCTAAGACCGCGCCCTCTAGCAAGCAAATGACTAATTGCGGCGCTCGGTTGAGCTTGCCAATTAAGGTGCCAAACGAACGATTGAAATGCCAACTGGCGTCGCGCCCTCCATGGTCCGAAGGCTGGCTGGTTTGATTCATCCCGCCAATATCACCGCCGGCACAAAAGTTGCCCTCAGCGCCACGCAACACCAGCACTCGCACCTGCGGGCTCGTGGCGATGCTATCCAGTACGGCTATGAGTTCTTGCACTAATTGCGCATTCATGGCGTTGCGCTTATGTGGGCGATTGAGCGTTACGGTGAGTACACCACGCTCTAGCCCTAGGAGTAATTCTTCACAAGATGGTAGATCGTGCATTTATAACCTCGCAATACCAAACGTATTGGGTTTTGGATGGCGACCACGCCCCTCGCGACACACTCTGAGTGCAAAAGCAACAATCGCCCGCGTATCACGGGGGTCAATCAGCGCGTCATCCCACAGCCGCGCCGTATTCGCCAACGCACCAGAACGCGCTTGCATGGCACTCACCGTGTCTTGTTCCACTTGATCGAGTAGCGCTGCATCCACCTTACCAGTGCGCTTGAGCTTGGCTTCAGTTACCGTGCGAATCACGCTACCCGCCTGTTGCGCACCCATCACCGAAACGATGCTGCGCGGCCAAGCGAAAATAAAGTTCGGGTCAATACCCTTGCCGCACATAGCGTAGTTACCCGCGCCATAAGAACCACCCACGATCACACTAATTTTGTCGACGGTCGCATTGGTCACGGCCTGAATTAATTTAGCACCGTGTTTGATGATGCCCGCTTGCTCGGCCGCCGTTCCCACCAT
>CAYOXK010000169.1:0-2717 GCA_964407915.1 uncultured Gammaproteobacteria bacterium | reverse complement strand
CTGAGGCGGAAACAAACGCAGCTTTAGTGCGTTCCCGCATTACGCTTTCAGCCGATGACGGGACGGTGCTGACAAACGCAGAAGAGTGTGTACGATCCAGTCTCAGCTTAAGCCAAATGCAAGCGCTCCCGCCGGCCTTTGCCGAGCTCGCGCAGAGCTATCGAGAGGTGCTAGGGCAACCCCTACCGCCCGCCGTGCACACAATTGCGCACGCTCCGCCTGTTTGTGATGGCGCAGGTCTAATTTATTTAGCGTTGGCGCAACAAGAGCGGCCACCTCGGGCCAAAATATTGGCCACCTGTGATGTGGGCGGCGATCCCCAGGCATCGTTACTTGCAGGCTTTGCCGCCATGGAGAAAGTATTGGCTCATGCGCAGCTCGCGCTAAGCGATATTGGGCGCATTGAGTTTATGGAAGCGTTCGCTGTAACCATCGCCAAGTTTTTACGTGACTTCGCCGTTGATCCAGCCCGCGTGAATGTGTCGGGTGGGCACATCGCCAAGGGTCACCCCTTAGGGGCTACAGGGGCCATACTTTTATCGACTTTGCTCGATGCGTTAGACGCCGCCGATGAAGAGTTTGGTTTGGTCGTGGTGACGGGCGCATCGGGGGCGGGTAGCGCAATGTTAGTCCAGCGGATGTAACACTATTCAGACGCAGTGGCGGTAGGCTGATTACCTGAGCCATCTGTGCTAAGTTACGCGCCTGCGAGTTGTTACTGATTTGATTTTCGGCAAAGGTATAAGAATGATCACCGTTCACCATTTAGAGTATTCCCAATCGTTTCGCGTACTATGGCTGTTTGAGGAGTTGGGGGTTGACTACAAATTAGAACTTTATGAGCGCGACCCAAAAACACGTTTAGCCCCTGTGGCGTATAAAAAGGTGTCGCCTTTAGGGACGGCTCCGGTCATTTCCGATGGTGAAGTCGTATTAGCCGAGAGCAATGCGATTATGGATTACGTGCTTGACTTGTACCCCAGCGCAACGCTTAGACCCGAACCCGGCAGTAAGGACCGAGCACGCTTTCTATTTTGGTTTCACGCATCGCAGGGTTCAATGATGCCCATCATGTTAATTGAAACCCTGCTCGGGATGATCGAAAAGCGCAGCCCCTTTATGGTGCGCGCCTTGCTTAAACCGATTTTTAAATTAACGCGTGCGAGTTTCTCTGAGCCCCGTTTGAAGGCGCTACTTGCAAAAGCCGAGCAAGATCTAGGCACGGCACCGTTCTTCGGTGGTGAGCATTTAACCATTGCGGATATTGTATTGAGCTATCCTATGGAGTCGTTGCACCAACGCAAAGAGCTAGGGAATAAATACCCCAATTGTGCGGCGTGGGTGGAACGAATTCATGCTTTGCCGAGCTTTCAGCGTGCGGTGGAAAAGGACGGTAAGCCATCGATTGCGTTTTCGTTGTAACGGCGCTCTTTATAACGGCACGCTGAGTGATCTTTATAACGGCACGCTGAGTGCTCTTTATAACGGCTCGCTGAAGGCTCTTTATAACGGCACGCTGAAGGCTCTTTATAACGGCACGCTGAAGGCTCTTTATAACGGCACGCCGCAGGCGCTGTGCAGGCGCTCTTTAAAACGGCACGCAGCAGGCGCTGTGGCGTGCCGTGTTGTTTAGGCGGCGTTGTGCAGTAGTGGTGCGGATTCGGCAGTGTAGGCGTCAGTGTATTCGCAGTTGGCCAGCGGTTCGTTGAGTGCAACGATCGTGGCCTTGCGAAAAAAGTTAAATTCGGTAGCCGAGGCCCACGAATAAGCCCCCATCATATGCGCGATTACTAGGTCACCATCGCGTAGTTTGGGTAGCCAGACTGACTCGCTAATCACATCGATGCTGTCACAAGTGGGGCCCGCCAACACACAAGGATAGCTGCGTGTGCTCTCTTTAAGCGCTTGGATCGGGTAGTCACCATGGTCGAACATGATGCCACTAAAGGAACCGTACACACCATCGTCAAGATAGTACCAAGTAAGACCGTTGCGCACGGCTTGACCCATAACCGATGCCACAGAAGTGACAGCGGGAGCCACGATAAAGCGGCCAGGTTCCGCAATTAATCTTACGCCTTCTGGGCATTTGCTTAAAGCGGCTCGAATCGGTGCACAATAGTCCACGATATCGATTCCCTCGCGACCATAATTAACAGGAAATCCACCGCCAATATCCAAACAGGCCAATGTGGGCAACCCTGCGGCGGCGACTTGGTGCATCACCTGAATGCTGCGCTCAATAGCGTTAACATACTGGCTCGAATCGAGAGTCTGAGAACCCACGTGAAACGACAAGCCGTATACTTCGATCTGCTGTTTGCGAGCTTCGCGAATGATATCAATGGCTTTTTCAGGGCTGCAGCCAAACTTGCGGGACAGGTCGGAATGTACAGCGGGATTAGGAAAGCTCAGGCGCACTAGCACACGGGCGCGGTCGCGATAAGCGATAAATTTGCGCAGCTCGTTTAAGCTATCAACTACAAAGGTATTGGTACCGTACCGCAGCGCCGCTTGTATGTCGGCGTCGCGTTTAATTGGGTGGGTATGAATCGTGCGCTCGGCTGGCACGCCATTGGCAGCCACCAACTCTACTTCGCCACTCGTGGCGAGATCAAAGTGAGCGCCTTCGGCCAATAGCGCGTTGATCACTGCTTTGTGCGGAAGTGGCTTAAGCGCAAAATGAAGATCTACACCAGGCAGAGCGCGTTGCAGTA
>CAYOXK010000168.1:0-2916 GCA_964407915.1 uncultured Gammaproteobacteria bacterium | reverse complement strand
CCGCGGCACGCGGCGCTCGCGAAGCCCTTGACCGGACGGGCGCGCAGCGCCCTTATCCTCATGTTGAGTGTGAGGGTCACTATTCCTAAACGCATTGCTTACAGCGCTCTGGCAGAAGTCACCTTGACCCGCGCGAAGGGGCAGGACACTTATCACAATGTCGATGGATTCTGAGTGAGGACGACACCAAATGGATGCACGCGCCCCATTTAGTCTACGCGCCGGCGCCAGCCCGAATTTCACATAATTAAGAAATAATCATGTTTGAACCTATAAATAAAAAACATTCGGTTGTCGAAGCTGTCATCGGGTTTGTTTTTGTCAAACCCCTGAACCCCGCAGAGTTTGTTGAGATCGACAAACGCAGAGGCTTGTTTTCTGAGCAGCTTCCACGCGTCAGCCGTATTGATGCAATGAACATAAACATCGGGCCAGTTGTCGGCAACAATTTACCGGTTCCCGCAGTGCCTGGTGGCGTCATATTTGATCGTATACGTCCAAACGGCGAAATCGCATGGCGACTTAAAATTGAAGGAAACTCAGTCTTTGTCAACTGTCTTACTTATGAAGGCCGTGACGATTTCTTTCCGTACAGTTTCTCGCTTATCGAGAAATTTTTTACACTAGCCGCTGATTTTAACATAGCATTGCAGAGCTGTCTCCTGCAATATATAAATGAATTTAACTGGACTGCGAGCCAGTCCGAGTATGATTTATCATTGTTGTTCAAGAGTAATGGATCGCTGGTGCCGAGCGCTGTCTTTGGTCATGGCCCACTTTGGCACTCGCATCAAGGGTGGTTCGAACCATTTTCTGAACCAATCGCGGGAAAGATTCTGAAGCGCTGTCATATTGACGGCCTGCTGCGCCCGAACGGGCCATACTTCGTTCGTTCAGACATAACCACCCGCCTTGACTACGCTTCGCCAATTGGGCTGTCTACCTTGAAGGGCAACATGGATAGCCTTACCTCCCAAGGCAGCACGCTCCATGCGGTGATCAAGGGTATGTTTGGCGACTACCTGACAGATGAGATGGCTGCGAGGGTAGACTTATGGAAATAGCAGTATCCGCCACGCCCGGACGTTCATACGATTTAAAGTCCTCTGTCTACCCAGGTCAATACCTCGATGGCACCTCGACCCGGCGAGATGGTACGGTGGCTGTGGACTCTGGTCCAATAACTATGATTAGTGGCGTCGCAGCAGCTCTGCTTGCCGCTTCTTTTGCAAGTATTCCTAGCGAGATCACTCGCACCATCCGCGTGCACGAGAACTCGACCTTAACTGATCCAGTGTTACTCACCGAGCATAGTTTGCACTCGGGGGATGCTGTGCCAGCTCATCTTGTTGAGGCATTGGAAGAATTGCTCAGCTATCAATCTCTTGAACCGGGATGGGACGGCCCAGAAAGCATTGCGCCCTCTCGTGAGCTTATACAAAATGTGAGGCAGCTTCTCTTGGCCTTGCCTCGTACAGCTAAGATCCCAGAGCCTATGGTGTCCGCCGATGGACATGTGGGTCTGTTTTGGCACGATAAAGACATTTATATGTCTGTCGACTTTTTTGAAGTACCAAGATACCGATACTATGGAAAGACAGGCGAATATGAGATTAGTGGCGTGAGATTTTTTGATGGACGGAGTGTTCCAGAGGATATTATTTCCCTAATTTGCTGAATTTGGCAATGACCATAGAATGCGCTAAGTGCAATGGCCGCTGCGCCGAAAAAACTGTGTTAGAAGCAAAAGGTTTTATTAGCAGCGACGAAACAGTTGTTCGGGTTGTCATTAGTCCAAATCACATCAACAAGAAGACTGGATCATTAAAACCTAGCGTTTTTGCATCTGGGCAGCTTGGGGCAACTACATCAAGCGGCCTTTCCATAATTCGACTGGGGATACTTCCTGGTGAGGTTTTGGAGAGAGTAGTCATTGAAATTGTTTCCTACAACGAGGCAACGTCATTGCATGGCGTGATTACAGCAAATGTTGGAGCATTGAGAGCTATAGATACTACCAACGGTGATCGCGCGCTTTGTGTCTACCCTGATCCAATTGAACGCACTGAGAAATACTCGGAGAATCCTGCTCACTCCTTGATGGTATGTTGTGATGCTCCTTTAGCAATAGAGGATCCCGAAATCGATCGTTTGAAGATGCTTCTCTTGCAGGCATTCTCGACGCCGCGCAATGTCCGAGAAATATAATTTTGACTTTTCTATTTGTAATTGCCTTGATGATAATTTTTATACGCCAGCTTGATGCCACATCCCATTATTTTCCTAGATTGTAAAGCCTTTTGCAAGACAAAATTATCGTACGCCCCAAAATTCAACGAAGGCCATTATGAACGCTAAGCGGCATTTCAACGACTGCGGCGCTCCTTGCAAAAAACATTTGTTATCAGTTTAGCAAGATATGATTACATAATTCGATGTGATCTCATTTTGACGTTCGTTTTGAACATCAACATACGCGTCATAGAAAGACACGTCGATGGAGCAATGCTCGTTCAACGCACGTCTGCTAGACTAGCAGGCATGTTTCCAATTGTACTAGAAGCTCTGCAACAACGCAGCGTGCGCACGAAGTCCCGTGGCAGAAGGTGTTCGGTCCGCGCTCGCGTCGCACCACAGACGTGGATCGACAATAGCCTAACGTCCAAGCACGCCCTCTGGGGCCACGCGGGGGCGTGTGCGCTTATCGGTCTTGCTTCCCGTGACGACCCGCGCGATGGTTTTGGCGGTAGAGCTATGCGGCTTTCCGCCGAAGGCCCTCGGGTACTCCCTGGTCAAAGCTATCGCGACGCTCGGATAACTGGCCTGATGGTTCCGCATGTGCCCAGCAGCCTCGGCTGCACCGGTGTGCACCCTCACATCGGCGCTTGAGATCGCGCCCTCGGGGTCCCATTCTAG
>CAYOXK010000167.1:0-2934 GCA_964407915.1 uncultured Gammaproteobacteria bacterium | reverse complement strand
TCAAGGCGTTTAAGCGACGTTTTTTTCTCGCTACTACGCGCTTTGAGGGCGGTGTTTAAGCACTGTGACCGATTAGGTTTATACGTGACCGAATAGGTTTATGTTAGGTGGTGCGTTTAAGCTGTAGTGAGCTTGCGACATCCACTGATTGAACTCACTGGGAACCCCGCTTTTGCGGGGTTTCGTGTTTCTGCACCGTCAAACGCCTGTTGAGGGTGCTGAACTGGTTGTGGCGGTCTGGGTTGACTTACCTCGCTCTTTGTTGACGGTAGCGTCGGATTGAGCCGCGGTTTAATCTGGAAAGAGTAGTAATAAACTAGTGATTATTGAATAAATGGCATTAACCAATCTAAAAATTGAACGCAGTTTACTGCCAGGTGCGCAAGCGCTGGGCTTGGAACTTGTCGCCGTTGAGCTGGCAGGCGGAGATCAAACGATTTTGCGCGTCTATATTGATAAAGAGGGCGGCGTCTCGATTCAAGATTGTGCCAAGGCGAGTCATCAGTTCAGTGCTATTTTAGACGTTGAAGACCCAATTTCGAGCCGCTACACGCTAGAAGTCTCGTCTCCTGGCCTAGATCGACCCCTAGCGAAGCCTGAGCATTTTAAGGCCGTAATAGGCGACGAAATTAAAATCAAAATGGCGAGTTCCGTGGTAGGACGCAAGCGTTTTAAAGGTGAGCTAAAAAGTGCCAATGAAGAATTAATTGTGCTTGAAGTAGAGGGTACCGACTATGAACTGGCTTTTGCTGATATGGAAAAAGCTCGCCTAGTCCCGACTTACGACTTTACGCGCATTACTGATGATAGCGATCTGGACTCTTAAATCATTGAATTTAACGCACCAACTCGCATTCACGCAAAATTTAACCAATACGATTAATACATAGGGTTTTGCTTAGTACAACCCAAATGACTTTACGCAAAGTAGACTAACTGAGGCATTAGACATGGCAAGCGAAATTTTAATGATGGCTGAAGTGCTCTCCACCGAGAAGGGAGTGGATCGGGGCATCATTTTTGAGGCAATCGAAGCCGCGCTGGCTACGGCGACGCGAAAGCGTCATCGTGAAGATATTGACGTTCAATGCGTGATTAATCGCAAAGACGGAACCTATATTCCGTATCGCGTTTGGGAAGTTATTGAGGACGATGCAGAACTTGAATTTCCGAGCAAGCAAATGTGTATTAGTGCTGCGCGTGAGTATGATCCTGAAATTCAACTTGGTGAGTTTGTAAAAGAAGAACTCGAAGCGGTACCTTTTGGGCGCATCGCAGCACAGGCCGCTAAGCAGGTCATAATGCAAAAAGTGCGAGAAGCCGAGCGTAACAAAATTAGTGAAGAATTTACGCCTAAAATTGGCCAAATGGTGTCGGGTGTTATTAAGCGTCAAGAGCGCGGTGACACCATTGTCGACTTAGGCGGTGTTGAAGCCATTCTGCCGCGCAGCAAGACCATACAACGCGAAGGTTTGCGACCTGGCGACCGCGTGCGCGCCATTTTACACGAAGTCAAAACGAACAACCGTGGGCCACAATTAGTGATTGATCGTATCTCTCCTAATTTGGTTTTGTCGTTGTTTCGCGCCGAAGTACCCGAGGCAAGCGAGAATATCGTTGAAATATTGAGTGCCGCGCGTGATCCTGGAGTGCGCGCCAAAATCGCGGTAAGGTCTAACGACACTAAAATCGACCCTGTGGGTGCCTGTGTTGGTATTCGCGGATCACGCGTACAAAGTGTCTCTAATGAGATTAACGGCGAACGTGTAGACATCATTAAATGGTCAGAAGACCCGGCCCAATTTGTGATCAATGCGCTTGCACCCGCTGAAGTTGAGTCGATTATGGTCGACGAAGACAAAGGTGCGATGGATGTGGTTGTGGATGAAACGCAATTGTCTCTAGCTATCGGACGAGGTGGCCAAAATGTGCGCCTCGCGAGCGAGTTGACGGGTTGGGAAATCAATATCATGACCTACGAGCAAGCGAACGAAAAGCTCGAAGAAGAGTCAGCTGATGTGCGCGACATGTTTATGCAAAAACTCGATATCGACGCGGATGTTGCCACCATCTTGATTCAAGAGGGTTTTTCAACTCTGGAAGAAATCGTCTATATTCCGCGTGATGAAATGTTGCAAATTGAAGAGTTCGACGAAGCTCTAATTGATGAACTGCGTCAGCGCGCAGACGACGCACTCATTACTCTGGCTATTCAGCAAGAAGAAATGTTAAAAGGGGCTGACCCAGCTGAGGATCTTTTAACCATGGAGTCGATGGATGAAACTACGGCTAAGTTTTTTGCCATCAATGGCATTAAAACGATGGAAGATTTAGCCGAAAGCGCGACCGATGAACTCCTCGAAATTGTGGGTTTAAATATGACTGAAGACCGTGCTAAGGAACTTATTATGATTGCACGTCGTCCATGGTTTGAAGAAATGGGTGTCGATGTTGATGCCGAAGAAGTAAACGAAGTCGTAGAAGCTGAGGCTGAACAAGTCAAAAACGCGTAACGTTTGTTGCGACGCATTGAGCGAGCTGCAAACTTAACGGGTGTACTTTAGCGTGTTAAGCCGCAACTGAAACGCAACTATTTGAGCGAGTTATTTGCTCACAAAAGAACTGAGAGATTATATGTCTGAAATTACGATTAAAGCTTTCGCTAAACAGATTAATATTGAAGCCGAAAGACTCGTAAAGCAACTCAACGATGCCGGCGTGGCTGGCAAAAGCGTTGACGACTCATTGCATGACGATGAAAAGCGTCAGCTCTTAGAGTTCTTACGTGGCGGTACGACCGCGCCTGCTGCTGCGGGTTCGAGTAGCCGCATTACACTTAAGAAAAAGACCAGTTCAGAGATAAAGCAAACTACTAAAACGGGTATCGCTCGCACGGTGCATGTGCAAACTAAAAAGCGTCGTACGTTTGTGTCG
>CAYOXK010000166.1:0-3005 GCA_964407915.1 uncultured Gammaproteobacteria bacterium | reverse complement strand
ACCCGCAGTGCGCAATAAAGAGTGCAATAAAGAGTGCAATAAAGAGCGCAATAAAGAGCGCAATAAAGAGCGCAATAAAGATCGTAATAAAGTAAGCACGGAGAGCTTAAAGCGCTAATCGAACACCGAGTGACTACGGCATCCATAATAACGATCAAACGTTAGGCTAACCCAGAGACTATTGCTTGGTAGCAGAGAAAGAGCCAGTCACATCTACGGCCAACGTGACAACGCCCGTATCAACTTCGCCTTCACCCTCAATGTCGCCCGAAGCCGTCACACCGTCGACTCGGCCACTCACTCCAAGTACGCCGGAGACTTCTTCGTCGTCGATGCGTAAGTTGCCGCTAAACGTGCCATCGTTAGCAATACCCACCGTAAATGTTTCGTCAGGATCGTCACCATCAAAAGTAAGCGTGCCATCGGCTCTTACTGTAATGGTGATCGGGAACGTATCCCTTTCGGAGATACCAGAAGCTTCAGCGCGAACATCCACTGTACCGATATACACTCCAACAAACTCGGGAGGCAACATGTCGCCTGCAATGCTGTTATCGACTTGATCAGCCCCGGAAGAACTGCCGCCGATATCGCATCCTGACAGGAAAAGTCCACCTAGTAGTAGGCTTGCGATAACTCGATAGGGTTTTGTATTCATAATCATATTAGTGGTTGTCTAGAGGGGAAGAGTTCGTGGAATCTAGCCCTGCTCTGGGCCAGCACAGTTGAGTGCTTAATTTGGAGCTTAGATTAGAGCGTGTGATAGCTCAATAAAAAAGATTCAACATCACTAGCATCACGAACAAAAATAAGGCGGTCATACCTGCGCCTACACGCATAAAGTCTCGTACCTTATAACCTGCAGGACCCATGATCAAGGCGTTAACCTGATGCGTTGGGATTAAAAAGGAATTGGATGTTGCGAGCGCAATCGTAAGTGCGAACATAGCGGGATCCGCACCCACACCCAAAGCCATGTTGATACCGAGCGGCACCAGCAGCACGGTCGCACCGACGTTTGACATCACCAACGTAAAAACCGTGGCGATAAGAGCCAGCAACAGTTGAATCATCCAAATGGGCAACCCATCCATAATGAGCAAAGCGTGTGCCGCCAAGTATTGAGCGGCACCCGATTGTTGCATCGCCACCCCTAACGGAATCAAGCAGGCTAACAAAAACACCGTTTGCCAAGATACCGCATCGTACGCTTCTTCAATGTCTAACACGCGTCCAATCACCATCCCAAGCGCCCCCACCATCAGAGCAAGACTCAGCGGCAAAGGACTGAACAGCACTAAGCCAATCGCGAGAACAAATGCAATCGCCGCGTTGCGCAATTTGTTCGTGCGGAATTCTTCTTTGGGGAAGTCGGTAACCACGGCAAACTTTTTGTCTTTAGACACTTTAATCATGTCCTGCCAGCGACTGTGTACCACTAAGGTATCGCCCGCTTGCAGCACGAGCGATGACAGCTCTTCATCAATGATTGTATCAATGCGATACACGGTTAACACACGCATACCGTAACGTCGCCGGATGTCAGATTCGGAAATGGTGCGCTTAATTAAGTCAGAATCCGGTGGTATTACAATTTCGGCAATCCCGGCTGTTGTGGGATTCAGTGCGTCGGCAAACTCGTTCAAGTAAGGACTTATGCTTAATTTGTGTTCGCTGGCATAGCGCTCAATTTCTGAACGAGCACCCATAATCGCGAGTACCGAACCCGCGCTAATCGAGGAGTCTTGTGCAGGGATAATTTGAATATTTGACCCCGTTTTTATACCGAGAATCCACCCCGAGCGACCATTGCTTTCGACTTGACCGAGCATAAGACCTACGAGGTCACTGTCGTCCGTGACCGTCACCTCAAAAATACGACCATCGATGCCGTAAACGTCACGATAATATTGCAGGTTCTCGGTGGTCAGTGTTTGCTTTGCCACACGGGGTAGCAAGTAATCAGAGAACAATAGGAAATAAGCGATCCCGCTCAGCACTAAGGCCAACCCGACTGGGGTAACGCTAAACAAGCCAAACTGCTCCATCGGAATGGCGTTGTCTGGCAAATGCAAATTCGCGCTTTCGATTAAATCATTTAAGAGAATTAGAGGGCTCGAGCCAACCATCGTCATGGTCCCGCCCAAAATCGCGCAAAACCCCATGGGCATTAGCAAGCGGCTAAGCGGAATAGAGGTACGACGCGAGATACGGCTTACCACGGGCAAAAACAGTGCGGCGGCACCGATGTTTTGCATAAAACTGGAGATGCCCGCAACCGCTAATGAAAGGGTCATCATAATGCGACTTTCAGTTTTGCCTGCACGTTTTAGTATCTGCCCTGCCATCACCCCCATCACGCCCGTTTTATCCAAGCCAGCGCCGATAATCATCACCGCAATTATCGACATGACGGCGTTGCTGGAGAAGCCAGAAAAGAGTTGATCAGAGGGTACCAAGCCATTGTAGCCTGGAACTAGTGCCGACAATCCCAACAGTACGAGCACAATAAGCGCGACCACATCAACTCGCACTACCTCAAACACGAATAAAAAGATAGCGAGGCTGAGAATCCCTAAGACCGCGATAATTTCGTTGGTTAGGCCTAGCTCAACCATTGTTTTTGCTTATAAGAAAGTCTGATTTGAAGTACCACGGAGAATAACATATTCCACAAAAAGCGTAAAAATGAAAGGCGCAAAGAGCCATAATTTAATGCACATTTGCGGAGCCTCACCGAGGAATCGCGCTTAACGCGCGAGAAACCTTTATAATTGGTGTTTCTGTACACGCAACGTAACCACTATGTCATTAGAACCCCATGCCATCTGGGCGCTTATATTAACGGTATCTGCGTTGGTGATTTTTACGCGCGAACGCATTCCCCTCGAAACCTCGAGCCTGGTGGTGTTGGTGGTGTTGACCTTAAGCTTCACGCTGTATCCCTACGAGAACTCAGCAGGACAGACACTTAAGCCCATCAGTTTCTTTTACGGTTTTGCCCA
>CAYOXK010000165.1:0-3037 GCA_964407915.1 uncultured Gammaproteobacteria bacterium | reverse complement strand
CACTGGCAATATAATCATGTGTTGATCGAAGCAGGCGCTACGCTAAGTGGCGCGTTTGTAGAAGCGGGTTTGGTCGACGAACTCGTGCTGTTTTATGCGGGCAGTATCCTCGGCAATGACGGTAAAGCCATGTTTGAGTTTGGCGCCTCGGTGGAATTTAAGCAGCGGCCGGAGTTTCACATCCACGAGGTGGTTAGGTATGCAAAGGATTACGCCGTAACCGCGTATAGTCAGCAAAAAATACAGGACTTCAATTTACTCTGATGCCGAGCATCAAAGAGTAGAAGTAGGGTTATAAGACACTCGGTGGACAGGTAAAAGCCCCCACCGTTGTACTAAACAATCGTTGAGCGAGTTTATGTTTACCGGAATTATTGAAGCAATTGGAACCGTGGTGCGTTCGGAGCCTATTGGCGGTGATGTGCGAATAACCGTGCAATCTGACCTGTTCGCCACGCAAAGCATCGCCCTGGGCGATAGTATCGCGATTGATGGTGTATGTTTGACCGTGATCGAGCGTGCGCCCGACCAAGTCAGTTTTGATGTGTCGGTTGAGTCGATCAATCATACGCTGATTGGTGATTGGGTAAGTGGCAAGCGGGTGAACCTCGAATTGGCACTTTTACCCACCACGCGACTCGGCGGGCATTTGGTGTCTGGCCATGTAGATGGGCTGGCAACGCTCGCGGATTTGCAGGAAGATGCTCGTTCTTGGCGTATGGTGTTTCAGGTGCCCGCAGCACTTAAACGCTACGTAGCGCAAAAAGGTTCTATCACCTTGAATGGCACAAGCCTCACGGTTAATTCAGTGGATGATGATCGCTTTGACGTTAATGTTATTCCCCACACATTTGCGGTGACAACCTTAGGAGCATTAGAGGTGGGCAACCAAGTACACATTGAAGTAGATCTTATTGCCCGCTACCTTGAACGGCTATTGGCGGCACGCTAGATAGGTGCTCATAAGCGGTAAGCGTTGCTCGAACGCCTAGGGTTTGTGTAACGCCTTTGGTATACTTGCCTCGGCTTAGACTCCGCGATCGTTGTAACCTCGGTCTTTGCCAAACTGGTCTTTGTTAAACTGGTCTGTGGAGAAATAGTGGAACGTTTCCAGAGCAATAATCCTGCGTGGCTCACAGTGAGTTGATGCAGTTAATCCGTCGACTGCCCATTGCTGGGTAGCCCGTTGCTGATAAGGTGAAAATACAATGTTCATGACCCCATTATTCGCAGCTATTTTGAGTCTGCTGTACGTCTATCTTAGCTATGCTGTAATTCGATTGCGAATGATCCATCGGTTGGGAAGCGGGAGCGGCGACATCGTGGCATTAGAACGTGCTATTCGTGCACATGCGAACTTTGCGGAGTACGTGCCCCTTACCTTAATTCTGTTATGGTTTGTTGAGACTTTAACGATGTCGAGCACGCTCGTACTTTTGTTTGGGAGCGTATTTGTGCTGGGCCGTATTATGCATGTGGTGGGTATGCTGCAACCAAAACGCTGGATGATTCTGCGTCAAATCGGCATGGTGGCAACGCTCAGTGTCATTGCTATTTTAGCCCTGTATTTACTCTACTGGTATTATCCCATTGGTCTCTAGTTACGCCTTTGCATACCACTGTGGTTGCGGCCGAAGCAACGGCTGTAGGCGCGTAGTTCGCTGTGGCTTAGCAAAAGTCCACTCAATCGTTTTTCGGGCTTTGGCCGTTGTTTTGCTTAACCGTCATCATTCTCAAGATTCACATCTGAACCACTCCTATGTCTAGTCGTCATAATGCTCGTAAAGCCGCTGTTCAAGCCCTATACCAATGGGACCTAACGGGCCAGGCTGCTCACGAAATAGAGGCCAGTTTTGTGCAAATTCACGACATGCAAAATGTCGATAAGCGCTACTTAAGGATGATTCTGGCAGGTGTTCCGAGTCATGCTGACCAGCTACAAACGATGCTAGAACCGTTTATTGAACGGTCGTTTAAATCATTGGATCCGGTAGAGCGCGCTATTTTGCGCTTGGGTGCTTATGAGTTGCGTTTTTTAGACGATGTACCGACCAAAGTGGTACTCAACGAAATGATCGAATTGGCTAAAGTGTTTGGCTCAGAGCGTTCGTATAAGTTTGTAAACGGAGTTATGGATAAACTCGCCAAAGTAGAACGCGCTGCTTAACGCAACGGGACCCAACGAACGGATGCGAGAGTTCGAATTTATTCAGCGTTTCTGTTTGCAGCTTGGTGCCGCCGATCCCTCGGTGGTGGTGGGTGTTGGTGATGATGCCGCGGTGACTCAAGTCCCCGCGGGTCATCAGTTGTTGGTGACCACCGATTCGATGAACGTAAATCAGCATTTTTATGCCGATGCCAAACCGCAAGATCTCGCACACAAGCTATTGCATTCCAATGTTAGTGATATTGCTGCAATGGGAGGTCGACCTCGTTGGGCTACGTTGGCGCTGTCGCTCGAGCAACTAGACCCACAGTGGTTGCAGGCATTTGCTGAAGCCTTGGATGGTGGTGCGCGGCAATTAGACCTAGCCGTGATAGGGGGTGATACCACTAAGGGGCCCCTGTCCCTCACATTGACGGTAATGGGAACCATCGAGCAAGGCAAGGCGTTGCTCAGAACAGGTGCTAAGTCTAATGACCTTGTGTGTGTAACAGGTAGTGTGGGCGGCGCGGCGGCAGGATTAGTGCTTGCACAGGCTCAGCGCAATAAAGAGCCTGTACCAGCGGCGCTCAATACCCTCGACCAAGCCGCCCAGGAGTCGTTACTTGCGTGTTTAACACGCCCCCAAGCGCAATTGACTATTGGCCAGTCATTAGTCGGCTTTGCCAGTAGTTGTATTGATATCTCCGATGGCTTAGCGGGCGATCTACAACATATACTACGTGCGTCGCAGATGTGCGCTCAGATCGAATGGAACGCCATTCCCGTACACCCCGCGTTGCAGTCGATAAAGGCGCTCGATCAGAATACCGTTAAGTCTTGGGCGCTGTTTGGTGGCGAAGACTATGAGCTGGCGTTCACCATTTCCTCGGA
>CAYOXK010000164.1:0-3137 GCA_964407915.1 uncultured Gammaproteobacteria bacterium | reverse complement strand
GCGCCTCAGGCTCCATGGCAAAATTAAGCTTGGCGGCAAAACGGACCACGCGCAACATTCTAACGGGGTCTTCGCGAAAGCGGGTTGTCGCGTCGCCAATACTAATAAGTTGTTTGGCTTGGATATCCTCTATACCGCCCAAGTAATCAAGAATCTGGTGGTGAACTGGGTCTAAGTACAGAGAATTAGCCGTAAAGTCGCGACGCAGTACATCTTCTTCGATACTACCGTAGATGTTGTCGCGGATAAGACGACCTTCTTCAGACTCGGTCATTTCGTGACGCTCTACTTGATCACGATCGGCTGGACTGGCGCGGAACGTAGCAACTTCAATGACTTCGTAACCAAATCGCACGTGTACAATTTTAAAGCGCCGACCGATGATACGGCCATTACGAGCAAAAACTTTTTTGACTTGCTCGGGGGTGGCGTTGGTCGCAACGTCGAAATCTTTGGGCTTAAGATTTAAGATCAGATCTCGTACACAGCCGCCAACCAGATAGGCTTGGTGCCCACTTTCTTGAAGTCGCTGCACGACCTGCAGGGCATTGGCATTAATTTTTGCCGGATCGATGTGCACATCAACCGAACTTACAATTTTAGGTTTATTCAAGTCTCTCTCTTTTTCATTAACGCGATTGCACTCGCTGATGTCGTCGCACTAAAACGTTACGAGGTAAACATCATGATGATTAAAACCGTGGGCTGCACGGCGCTTTTATAGATCTATATTAAAAAAAGGGGCCAAGCCGCATTCGTTGCAATGTGGTCCCCTAACTCGATGGCAAGCTGCATTGGTGCAAATCTGCACTCTGGCAGAAAGGTAGGTTACTACCGCACTTGCAATATTGGTCACGGACTATATCTACTCGTCTTCGGATCACAGCCTTTGTGGATCACAGCCTTTACGGATCTATCAATCGTCTTTTAAACTAAAAACATTGGTGCGCGCTGGGAATCCAAAGGGGCTAGCAATGGGGCTCGGTACCGTTAAGTTAAAGGTCCCGCCAATTCGGCGTCTAAAGAGCTCTCTATCTCTGAAACTATGTATAAGTACTTTGATGCTGCGCTGTATGTCAGCTCGATCTATTAGTACGTTCAGTCCGCCGCCTTCCTATAATCTAAGGCTCTAATTTTATTATTTGGGCAGAACCATTTGGTGAGCCGCTATTTTGCATAAATTTTCGTGGGGTTTCCAGCCTTAATTGACGCCTTGTCTTACTATTGACGCCTACCTTACCCTCTTGGATGATGTGCACTGTGTAGCGACTGGAGTCTTTCGCGCGCCACGTGTGTATAAATTTGCGTGGTGCTTAAATCCGCATGGCCGAGCAACATTTGCACAGAGCGCAAATCAGCACCGTGATTAAGTAAGTGCGTGGCAAATGCATGCCTTAAAGTGTGCGGCGATAACGGCTGCACAATATCCGCGATCAGCGCATATTTTTTTATTAAATGCCAAAATGCTTGCCGGGTCATTGCGCCACCACGTGCGGTAATAAACACGGCATCGCTGCGTTGCTGTTTAAGAATATCAGGGCGCGCTTCATTTAAATAGCGACCAATCCAGTCTAAAGCCTGCTCACCTAAGGGGACTAAGCGTTCTTTATTGCCCTTTCCCACAATACGCACTAAACCCACGGGCAAATTCAGTTCGAGCAGTTGCAATTGTACAAGCTCTGACACTCGCAAACCCGTAGCATAGAGCAATTCCAACATGGCACGATCGCGCAAGCCTAAACTTTTCGTGCTGTCTGGAGCCGCTAACAGAGCCTCTACTTGGCTCTCGCTCAAAGAACTTGGAAGCTTTCGCCCTTGCTTTGGTGACCGAATATGGGCGCTAGGGTCAACAACCAACTGACCGCCGCGTATCTGATAGCGGTAATAACGTCGTAAAGTGGACAAAAAGCGAGCAACGCTAGTGGCTTTACTCGACTGCGACAGTAAGTGCGCTAAATAACGTTGAATATCGCTTGCGCCCGCTTCGTTCAAGCTGAGCGCATCAAGGTATTGAGCAAACAGATTTAAGTCAGAACGGTACGCACTTAAGGTATTCTTGGATAACCCCGACTCAAGCCACGCCGCATCTAGAAATGCTTGGATAAGCTCAGCGCTAGTTCGTCGAGTCACGTGACTGGAATCGGATGATTGCATCGAAATCGATTGTACGACGTCATCCGATTCAAACCAAGCTAACGGTCACACTTGCGCGTGACCGCGTAATCAAGACCTAGTTGAGCTTCTCGCGAATACGTGCCGCACGACCAGTACGCTCTCTGAGGTAGTACAATTTAGCACGACGCACAGCACCGCGACGCTTAACCTCTACCGACTCGATCAGAGGACTGTGCGTTTGAAATACTCGCTCCACGCCTTCGCCGTAGGAGATCTTGCGCACGGTAAACGAGGAATGCAAACCGCGATTGCGTTTAGCAATAACCACACCTTCGTAGGCCTGCACACGCTCGCGCGTGCCTTCTCTAATCTTAACGTTGACTACCACGGTGTCGCCAGGGCCAAACGCCGGAATAGAGGTATTGAGCTGTTCGCTATTAATGTCGTCGATAATGTTGGTCATTTTATTCTCCTGCAATACTATTTGGCCAGATCCCATCTGCTCACGCAATGGTTCACCAAAGGAAGTACGGCTTTCGATATTTAAGCACAATTGCTTTGGTTTAATTCCTTAAGAAGAGCGGACTCCTCCTCGCTTAATACTTTACTGCTCAATAAGTCTGGCCGATGCTTAAGTGTTTCGGCCAACGCTTGTGTTAGTCGCCAGCGGCGAATTCTTTGGTGGTTACCGCTTAACAGCACCTCTGGCACGGCTCGACCGTTAAACGTCTCGGGCCGTGTGTAGTGAGGGCAATCGAGTAAACCGGTTGCAAATGAATCTTGCTCGGCGGACTCTTCGTTACCAAGCGCTTCGGGTAATTGTCTCACCAAAGCATCAATCACCACCATCGCGGGCAGCTCACCACCCGATAAAACATAATCACCGATCGACCACTGTTCATCAACATATTCGTCGATAATGCGTTGATCAATGCCCTCATAACGGCCCGCGATTAGAATCAGCGCGGCTTCGTTTGCGGCTTGTACGGCTAGGCCGTGATTAAACTGCTGCCCTTGCGGGC
>CAYOXK010000163.1:0-3251 GCA_964407915.1 uncultured Gammaproteobacteria bacterium | reverse complement strand
ATGGGCATGGCGTGGTTTATTTTCTCTGAAGTTATGTTCTTTGCTGCGTTCTTCGGCGCTTTATATTATTTGCGCGTCTTGGCTGTGCCATGGTTGGCGGATACTGAAATTCTTTGGCCAGGTTTTGAGGCGGCATGGCCGTCTACAGGCCCCATGGGTGCCGAGTTGTTGTCCACGGGAGCGCCTGCCGCAGTTGAAATCGCTGAGGGCACTAAGTTCGCTCTCGTTGATCCTTGGCACCTACCGTTATACAACACACTAATTCTGTTGGCTTCCAGTGTAACCTTAACCATTGCGCACCACGCGTTACGCGTAAATAACCGTACTCAGTTGATTTTGTGGTTGGCGATTACTGTTGCGCTAGGTATCTGGTTTTTGTATTTCCAGGCGGTTGAGTATGCCGAGGCTTACCAGGAGCTTGGATTAACGCTAGGCACTGGTGTTTATGGTTCTACGTTTTTTATGCTCACTGGATTTCACGGATTTCATGTGTGTCTAGGCGCGTTTATCCTGCTCGTGGTCTTGATCCGCTGTATCCGAGGTCACTTTACACCCGAACGCCATTTTGTGTTCGAGGCGGGTGCTTGGTACTGGCATTTTGTTGATACGGTTTGGGTTGGCTTATTTCTGTTCGTTTACGTTCTTTAGAAAAACCGTGGGCCGAGCCGTTTATACTGTTTGCCTCGCACAGAAAAGGCGCTGATCCTTCAGCGCCTTTTTTTGTTTTAGCATTCGACTATTTATTATGGCTCAGGGCTGCTTTGATATGGCTCAGGGCTGCCTTAATATGGCTCAGGGCGATTGCCTAGTGCTGCCGCAAATGACTAATCTTGCGGGTTTTTGGTGTCGAGTCTTTCTTGTTGCTCGGCGTTAAAATTAACCGGGTGAACCGAATTGCTCGGCACGATCCAACCCATTTTCAGCGAAAGTAAAATAAAGACAAAGAGTACCACCCAGATACCGATGCGCAAGCGCAGAGATTTGTATAACTGATCGCTGGATTTGCCTTCTTTGGGGCTACTGAGCAAGTGGTATAAGCCAAATCCTAGGCTGGCGATCATGGCAAGTAATAAAACAACGATTATAATTTTAGACATGGCTATCAGCGCTTAAGTACAGTGTTTAAGTACAGGGTTGAAGTTAATTGTTAACGCTAAAAAGAAAGCGTGTTCGGTCTTAGTTGGCGACGCAGTTTAGCGCAAAGATCATCATTATTCAGTGCAGGGCAGCTTCACGTTAAACCTGTGTCAATGTACATCGTGGCTCGAGTCATAGCAATTTATGCCAAAAATTTTCACTAAAGCAATACTCACACGGCCATTGCTACTACTGCTCGCAGTACTTCTTACCTTGGGGATGCTACGACTCGGCTTTTGGCAATTAGATCGGGCTGAGCAAAAGCGTACTCTTGTAGAACATACGGCTGAACGCGCGCAACAACCCGAGATCGAATTAGGCGAACTCTTACAAAGCTCCGAAGCGATGCTGGAAACGCAACGCTATCGAGCAGTTACGTTTACGGGGCGTTATGAGGACAAACCACCCCTATTACTCGATGGGCGTGTCTTTAAGAGTCGCGTTGGTTACCAGGTGTACTCTAGCTTCGTTACTACGCAAGGGCTTTTGGTATTGGTCGATCGGGGTTGGGTCTACGCAGGCGCAAGTCGCGACCAATTACCAGAAGTGAGTTTATCGACAACAACGCAGACCCTGCGGGGGCGACTCAATATTTTGGCGGCTCCACCACCTATGTGGGACGACCAATACCCCACTCGTGCCGGACGAGTTTGGCAATATTTGTCGCTTGCACAATTACGCACCGAATATGGACAGAACTTACTTCCTATGGTGGTAGAATTGCACCCCGACCTAGCTGAGCCGGGTTTGTCTGTAGAGTGGCGCACCCTGGATGCATCGGATGTTGGTATGCATAACGCCTATGCTTTTCAGTGGTTTAGCATGGCGCTCGCGTTCGCCATTGCCAGCTTGGTGGTGCTTATTAAGAGCCTGCGGCGCGGCTAGGCGCTAGCAAGGCTTCAACGAGGCTTTAACGAGTACAAATTTATCGCGGCCTGCGCGTTGTAGCGCCGCTGACGACCCATTGAATATTAATCAGATACTATGACCGACCATCACACCACCCCGCCAACGCGTTCAACCCTTTTCTGGAATCGTGTGCAATTGATCATGGTATTGATTGTGTTTGCTGCGCCCATTGCGGGAGCATTCTTTTACAAACCCTCAGGGTTTATTAATTATGGTGACCTTTATGTGCCCGTAAGACCCTTGAATAATCTTGAATTGCAAGGCAATAGTAGCAATGAGGGTGTGATCGAACTCGATAGCTTGCGTCGGCAATGGGTGTTTTTAGTAGTGGCCTCCGATCGTTGCAGTGCAGAATGCGAAGCCAATATTTTAAAAATCCGCCAACTGCGTTCTATGCAAAACAACGACATGGCGCGCATTCGAACTCTGTTTGTACACGTTGACTTGCCAGAGGCGACGGCCGTCGACTTAGAAGCAAAATATCGACCCATGGAAGTGTATCGCGTCGAACGTGAGGCATTCGAGGCGTGGCAGCCTGTATTGCGCTTAGAAGAGGCACCAGATGCGGCTAATCGAGATCGCATCTACATCATCGACCCCGCGGGTAATTTAATGATGAGCTATCCGGCCGGCGCCGATCCAAATTTGATGAAGAAGGATATAAAGCGCCTTCTTAAAACATCGCAAATTGGCTAGTTGAGCGATGCCACTCGAACTCATCTTTAAAGCAGTGTAACGGTATGTCCGAACCCAATAATTTAAGCAACGCGTTTCGTCAGTATTACGATCTGACCAAGCCTCGTGTCGTAATGCTGATTGTGTTTACCGCAATCGTGGGCATGCTGTTGGCAGTGCAGGGCGTACCCGATTTCGCGCTGGTAGGCTTTGCCTCGTTAGGGATCGGGCTGGCCGCGAGCGCTGGCGCGGTGATGAATCAAATAATTGATATGCGCGCCGACATGATTATGGCGCGTACTAAAAATCGCCCGCTTGCTACGGGTGGCTTACAGCTGTGGCAAGCGGTGGTGTTCGCGTTGCTGCTGTGTGCCTTGGCTACGTTTATTCTAGTGCGTTGGGTGAATGTGCTCACCGCCGTCCTAACGCTTCTTTCAATGGTTGGCTACGGCATTATCTATACGGTGTATCTGAAACCGGCGACCCCGCAAAACATTGTAATCGGTGGAGCAGCGGGGGCTGCGCCGCCT
>CAYOXK010000162.1:0-3256 GCA_964407915.1 uncultured Gammaproteobacteria bacterium | reverse complement strand
TGAGCTACCGCCGCGGTGTTTTCAATTTGGCTGCGCTCATCGAGACGACTGTTTACGTCATCCGACGCATATACTGCCAAAATGGCAATGATGATGGTCATCACGGTCATCGCCACTATCATTAAAATAAACAAACGACCAAAGGTCGAATCATTCATATGTTCATCACTCATAACAAGCCCTAGTGTTTTTGTGTTGCACGATTTAATCGATTCATTTGCGGCGCGATTATAGCGGAACTCGCCACGCGCTCAAACAGCTTTTACCAGAATGTATTGTTTACGGGTGGCGCGCTACCAATCGAATAGTCAGTGCCATTTATTACTCTGCATGGAGTGGCGAGTAATTGAACTTAGTTCTAAATAAGTTAACTAATGCAGGTGATCTATTGAGAACAACCATTACTCGCTCACTACTTTAAAATGCTGCCTAGAATGCCGCGCAACACTTTTCTTCCTAGCTGTGAGCCGAGTGAGCGAGCGACACTTTTAATAAATGCCTCGGTGGGTGATTCGCGGGTGCTGCGACGCGAGCGTGTAGACTGTTGCGCGATTTTTTCCATTTCAGCGCGTTCGTCTGCCAGTTTGGCGTCAGCCTCGGCTCGAGCCGCTCGGGCAATCAGCATCTCATGAGCTGATTCACGATCCAAATCTTGATCGTAGCGACCATGAAATGGCGATCTTTCGATGTGTTCAGCCCGCTCACTTTCATCCATAGGACCAATGCGAGATTCTGGGGGACGAATTAATATGCGTTCAACCTGCGACGGAATACCCTTCGCATCCAACGTGCTTACTAAGGCTTCGCCCACGCCCAATTCGGTAATCACTTGTTCCGTGTCGAGGCTTGGGTTGGAGCGAAAAGTGCCGGCAACAGTGCGAACCGCCTTTTGATCCTTGGGCGTGAACGCACGTAAGGCATGCTGAATTTTTAATCCTAACTGACCAAGAATCTCTTCGGGAACGTCAAGTGGACTTTGCGAAATAAAGTAAACACCTACGCCTTTAGATCGAATCAGCCTAACGACTTGTTCAATCTTATCTATTAATACTTTCGGAGCGCCATCGAACAATAGATGCGCTTCATCAAAGAACATCACAAATTTTGGCTTTTCGGCATCGCCGACCTCCGGCAATGTTTCGAAAAGTTCAGACATTAACCACAACAGAAAGGTCGAGTACAGGCGTGGTGATTTTTGAATTAAAGTGCTTGCGTCCAGAATATTGACCACACCTCGACCGCTAAAGTCGCGGCTCATGAGATCTTGCAAATGAATTGCGGGTTCACCGAGTAAAAACTCCGCACCTTGCTCTTCTAACACTAACAGACCGCGCTGAATCGCCCCTAAGCTTGCAGTAGTAATATTGCCGTATTCGGATTTCAATAAGCCACGATTGTCACCCATCCACATAAGCATAGCGCGTAGATCTTTTAAGTCGAGCAACAGCATGCCTTCATCATCTGCGAGCTTAAAACAGGAATACAAAATGCCCGTTTGAGTGTCGTTGAGATTTAATAGATTGGCTAAGAGTAAGGGACCGAGCTCGCTAATGGTGGTGCGCAGCGGGTGCCCATTTTTCTTAAAAATATCCCAGAACACCACTGGTGACGGTGTCATGGAGTAGTTTTCTATACCAATTGTGGCGATGCGTTCATCAATTTTTGGGTGCGGTTTAGCGGCTTTGCCTAGCCCTGAAACGTCTCCTTTTACGTCCGCGAGAAATACTGGCACGCCAATTTTAGAGAAATTCTCTGCGAGGATTTGCAAGGTTACAGTCTTGCCCGTACCCGTTGCGCCCGAGACCATGCCGTGTCGATTAGCCATGGCGGCGTCCATTAATATGGTTTGTTGGCCATTACCGCCAATCAGAAGATGATGCTTTTCAGTCATTTAATTAAGGATCATGGGTTGTTTGTTCGATTGGCAATACTCTGCGCAATTTGAAGGAAATAGATGCGAGGGTGCCCGATGCAGTTAGAGCAATTTTTTGACAAGGTCAAGCATGTCGTCAGCCACGCTACCATCACCATCAAAATCTAAGAGAGACTCCAGGCCTTGATTCGTTTGAGTGGGCTGCGTACGGTTGTCTAGCTGCGCGCGGCCACCAAGTAGTGTGCCGAGCAGGCTGCCGAGTCCACCGCGCGATGGTGCAGACTGCGAACCACCCGCGAGACTGCCGAGTAAGTCGCCTAAGCCACCCGAATTTGCTTGGCTTTTTTGATTGAGTGAAGACATCACAAGCCCCGCAATTAAAGGCAGCATTTTTTTTAGTGCAGTGAGGTCTAGTCCGGTTTTTTCAGCCGTGTGGGCAGCGACCGTACGGCTCACCTCTTTACTGCCAAATATCTCGCCAAGTATCTCGTTGCCCGCTAGGGTACTGTCTTGCTTCGCTAGAACATCGGGCCGCTCAATGGCAGCGCCTATATCTTGGTGTTCTTGTAATTTTCTGAGTAGCGCTTCGATCGAACTTTGCGACTGGGCACTCTTTTTAACACCGCCAGCAATCGCTGGAATGAGATTACTGAGCGCCTTTTCAACTTGCGCTTGATCTAATCCCACTTGCTGTCCGAGTTGCTTTACAACGTCGCCACCCTGAGCTTTGAGTATTTCTTGCAGTATATTCATTTTGTTTATCGTGCCTCGACACTTGCTAAAGTTGGGACCTAGTCAGTACTCTAAGTCAGAATGTGACTTAGAATCGTAAATATTGTTAAACAATGTGGCAAATAAACCGCGATTTAACGGTTTCAAAGGCAATCTGTTGCTTTTTTGTTACCATGCTCTAACATTTCTTTACAGTTTTAATGATGGGGTCGTGGGTGGATCTCAGCGCAATGGGGTAGTTGCGCGTCTATTTAGAGCACAATTATACGTTGAGCAGGCGGATTACAACCATGCGAGTTTTGATTTTAGAGGACGACCCAGATCAAGCGCTGCTTTTGCGGGCTTGGTTACAAGGAGACGGACATCACTGCCATATTGTAGCGAGCGGCAGCGCTTTCTTAAAAGCTTTTGGCCAAGAAAGTTTTGATATTGTGATGCTCGATTGGATGGTGCCAGATGGCAATGGCATCGAAATTTTGCAGACTATTCGCAATCATTTTAATTCCACACTTCCCGTTGTATTTGTAACGCAACGACACGCTGAGGATGATATCGTCACCGCGCTCGAAAATGGTGCAGACGATTATATGATCAAACCGTTGCGCGAGGCTGAAACGCTTGCGCGAGTGCGGGCTTTGGCGCGGCGTTCAC
>CAYOXK010000161.1:0-3327 GCA_964407915.1 uncultured Gammaproteobacteria bacterium | reverse complement strand
ATGGAGTAAGGGTCGAAGTAGACGTTACCCAGCCTAAGTCCTCGTCGGCGGTGGACTCGCAACACGTAAAGGCGATGCGCCGGCAGAGTTACCACGCCCAAGGCTTGTCAACTTCGCAGTTGCGGGACGATTTTATAGACTTTCATCGCAGTCACTATCCTCACCCTTCAAAGGAATCAGTTTGTATGCATCGAGCTGAGGCGCAAACGGTCAGCCTAAGTCACATTTGTGTGAATGCGCAGGCAGCGACGTTTGCCTACGCTGATGGCCCTCCTTGCGAAAGCGAATTAGGCGAGCCACTGAGTTTGACTCTGCTTGATGCGCGTCAGAGTACAGTCGGCGCGCCAGATACGGCACGCCGACGTAATAGTGTTACAGCGAGCTAATCGGCAATTTTGCCATGAGAGCCTGGCTTAATGAGCGCAGTTGGCAGCTAGCACGTTCTAAGTGGCGGCGGGCGCTACGCTGGGAGTTTTGGCCATCATGGGTGTTCTACCAGCCCATAGTGGTGTGGATAATTTTGCTTACCTTGCGCTATCGTGGCTTAGCTTTTCTATCAGTAAATCCTGGCTTTGCCATGAGTGGGCTTTTTGGCGAGCGCAAAGCGCAGGTGCTAGAACCATTAAGAGGCATTGCTGAGCTGGCTCGCTTTGAACTTATTAGCGGCCACGACGCAGCGAGCCGCATTGCTGCGGCTGAGCAAGCGATGCAACAATTGGCGCTAAAGTATCCGATGGTATTGAAACCTGACGCTGGTCAACGTGGTAGTGGTGTCAGTGTGGTGCGTGATGCAACGGCGTTACACGCTTATCTACGCGGCGCAACGGGTCCCGTATTGCTGCAGGAGCACATCGAAGGCGAAGAGTTTGGCGTATTTTACATGCGCCATCCGGATGCCGGGCAGGGACAAATATTTTCGATTACAGAAAAAACTTTTCCAGTCATTGTTGGCGACGGGCGAAGCTCGATTGAACAACTATTAATGGCTAACTCTAGAACGCACTATATGGCGGCATTTTTGCTGCGTCTACACGCCGATAAATTGTCTACCGTACTCGCCGCAGGATGCCAATTTAAAGTAGTTGAAATAGGGTCACATTGCCGAGGGTCAGTGTTTCTGGATGCCAATGCGTTAATTACTCCCGAGTTAGCCGCAACTATGCACACCATCAGTGCCCAAATACCTGGGTTTTACTTTGGACGATTTGACCTGCGTGTCCCCAACAAAGTATCGCTACGGGCGGGGCAGGGCATTAAGGTGCTTGAAGTCAACGGCGTGACCTCTGAGTCGACCAATATGTACGACCCCAGCCACTCTGTCTTCAAAGCTTATAAAATTATGTTCAAGCAATGGTCTAAAGCCTTCGAAATAGGACAGGCAAACATCAACCACGGCGCAGCGCGTGTCAGTTTATTGCAGCTTGTGCGTTACCTTGTTAATCGATCTAAGCCGATCTAAATAGAGGTGATTTATGGCTATTCCTCCAAAGCTCTTTCAACAGATGTCAGCCTTGGTCGCTCAGAGCATACAGGCGGGTCACTATGACGTTCGATTAGCGCGAGATGACCATGAGGTGCAGGCGGCGCAACGTTTGCGTTACCAAGTGCTTTTTCAGGAAAGTGGTGGGCGCGCCAGCCCGCAAATGCGTGAGAGCGAGCGCGAAGAGGATGAATGGGACCAAATTGCTTACCATGTGGTGGTGGTAGACAAGCAGCAGGATGATCTGGTAGTGGGCACGATACGCTTAGTGAGTAGCACCGCTTTAGCGGAGCAGCAAGCTTTTTATACCGAGCACGCTTTTAATTTAGATGCATTGCGTACGCACTACCCAAAGGCGTTGGAGTTGAGCCGTGCCTGTGTTTCCTCTGCGGGGCGAGGCGGCGCTATCCTGATGTTATTGTGGAAGTTTACGATGCAGTTTATCGAGCACAATGGATACGAGGTGTTGTTTGGCTGTGCTTCGTTTAAAGGTCAGAATTACCCAGACCACGAAGAAATTTTAAGCTATCTTTACCAACATCATCTAGCGGATGCGTCGCTTATGCCCTTAGTCAAGAAGCATGTGCAGAGCATATCTATTAAAGCCTTCCTGCAAGGGCTCGATGACTCATCGAACAGCGTTGGAAGTAGCAGGAAGGAGCATCCTGGAAAAGTGCCGACCTTGCTTAAGGGTTATTTGAAGATTGGCGCTAGAATTTCAGATCACGCCGTTATTGATCCTGTTTTCAATACAACCTTTGTGGCGATTTATGTGGTCGCGGCACAAATGTTTGCAAGTAATCACAGCCTCGTTAAACATTCATTTTAGGTCCATGATGCAACGCAATTATCTGTTAGTTCCAATACGCGTCGTCGCACTGGTAATGTGGGTCGTATTGATGCCCTTGGTTTATATGCTGGCAAGTTTATTGCGCATTCCTAGATACAATGAATTGCCGCAGGTATTTCATGCGGGTATGCGTGTGATTTTCGGAATTCACGTGCATTTGATCAATTCAGCCACTGAGCTAAGGCCTGCATTATACGTGAGCAATCATATTTCCTATTTGGATATCATCGTATTGGGCGGTTTAAAGGCCTTTTTTATCGCGAAATCTGAAGTGGCTTCCTGGCCGGTGTTTGGACAGTTAGCACGCTTTCAAAATACCCTGTTCATTGAGCGCAAGTCGGGCAAAACGCGCCACCAGCTCGAGACCATGCAGGCCCACTTACGTAAAGGAGAGCGTCTTACTTTGTTCGCCGAAGGCACGAGTACTGATGGCACACATGTGGAGCCTTTTAAGTCGAGCTTGTTTGAAGCGGCCAATTTGGGTGGCCATCACGAAGGCGATGTGCACGGGACTGGGCGTGTCGCCATTCAGCCGATCACCATTGCGTACACTCATCACGCAGGTCTCCCAATGAACCAAGCGCAACGCGATTATTATGCCTGGTACGCCCGCATGCCCTTTGGGTCACATTTCGCTAAACTATTTTCTTTAAAAAAAGTTGACGTGAAAGTGGTGTTTCATCCGGTCTGTTATCTCGATGAGTTTGACTCTAGAAAAGCGTGCGCCGAGCACTGTCAGCGGCTGGTTGCACAAACGCTAGATCAACTCATTACTAAAGCAGGCTAGTTCATATCGTCTGGCTTATAGGATTGATCAGTGCTGTGGGTTAACTATCTTGCTCCCAACAAACCTCAAAGCAGAATACGAATACCGATGAAGAAATATTTAATTGCCCTTGCCCTCACTTGCAGCATGATGGCACAACCTACGCTGGCCGTAGAGCCAGTTTACACCGGCTTTTTCTCAAATGTCGCCATTAAAGGTTATGACCCCGTC
>CAYOXK010000160.1:0-3495 GCA_964407915.1 uncultured Gammaproteobacteria bacterium | reverse complement strand
CGTAGACTCTGGCCCTCGGTACCATCTGCTATATACGCAATCGGTGACGGCCAGTTGAACGGCTCGCGTTCAAGATTTATTTCTCGAAAACCACCCATCAAAATGTCCTCATTGGTTAGAACATGGGGTGAGCTAGAGATCAGGATGTAGCGACATTTGCTCGCTCTAAAATTGTTTAGCACGCGGTTAATTTGTTTAAGACTCAGGTGGATCAATAGGTCTCGACATAAAAACAAATCGGCCGAAGGGGGACGAGTCGTGGTGAGATCGATCACCTTAAAATCTCGATTCTTGGTTTTATGTAGTTCTTGATTATGCTGCACTAGTTCTCGGACGATATCCCCGCCAAGATAGTGGCAGTCGCCGAGATTAACCTGCGACATCCAAAAAAAAATCGCCGCAGGGAATATCCACGATCGAGCTTACATCGCGCTCTTGGATTACCCGTACCAACTGCTGTCTGAGACTCTTTGATTCATCTAGGCCTGAACCTGGACCTGAAACAGACTCACGCCCTTGCCAAAGGTTGAACTGAAAGATCTCGGTAAATAATGCTTTGCGAAAACTAAGGCCGCGGGCCAGCATGCGCTTGAGCATCGACCAGTAATTAGCCTTATAGTGCCAAATAAAACGAGCTTTTTCCTGCCAATGCATCGATATCAAACGGTTTTAATACACATTGTTCTAGACCTAGCAAGGCCGCTGCCAGTAAATAGATTTGCAAAAGCCGCCCATAGGGACTACGCGAACAACGCGAGATTGTTTTCATCACAGCTGATCGCGAGCTACGAACCAGCGGTTGCCAAACGCACCGCAAGGTCGCTAGCGTATCACCAATCTGCCTCGTGTTGAAACTCGCGTTTTAGGCAGCGATTGTTCTGTTGCTCCTTATTCGCATTTGGTTCTATATTATCGCTTGCACAGGCCTTCGATCGCGTCGTCGGATAATCTTAAAATGGCAGAATACTGTTGAACAAACCAAGCGTGATCGGCCATCCTTTTTTACATTATCAAGGAGACCGTGTGTACAACCCGCTTACCGACTCAAGGGTGGAAGTTGGTAGTCCTGAGTTTGCCGCACTACAGCAACTGCGGGAAGATCCCACCGGTGCAGCGATGCTTCACCGGCCCATTGAGCAGACACTTTTGCAGTCGCTGCAAGAGCGTGGTTGGCTGGTGGCGCTAGATGCTGATGTTAGCCGCGAGTACTTGCTCAAATATGTCTCTATTGAAACCCACACTGTGTGCAACCACAAATGCTACTTTTGTCCCGTGTCGGTACATACCCGCGAGCGACATTTTATGCCGTGGGATTTATTTGTAAATATCACAGCTCAACTTGCACAAAATTTCGCAGGAATCGAAGGTGTTTTTCTAAACGGTTATAACGAACCGAGCATCGATCCGCAATTTCTTGCGCAGGTTCGATTATTGAAAACACTGGATCTCGGTGTGGCGATAAACTCGAATGGATCTGGGCTCAAACCAGCCACGGTCGATGCGCTATTAGGCATAGGCGGGCTAGAATATCTGTGCATTAATCTATCCACATTGGACCCCATTAAGTTTAGCAAAGACCGTCAAGCGGAACATTTGGATATCATTCTGCGCAATCTAGATTATATGGCGAACAAGCCAGTGGCCAAGCGCCAACAAATTGTGGTGCTTGGCGAGGACGATGCGGACCATGATCAGGCGTTCACGCAAATTAAGGCGCGTTTTGATGGCACTGACTTTATTACGATTCGGCACAAAGTAATGTCTCGTTCAGGGCGCATCGATGTTTTCCAGCAAAGTGAAGCACCGCATGTGCAATTAAAAGGCTGTGAGCAATCCGGTTCGAGACCGTTGCAGCACTTACACGTCAACGCTTATGGACAGTGTGTGTTGTGTTGTCAGGATTACTTCGACGAATACATCGTAGGCGACCTGCGAACGCAGTCAATAGAGGAGGTGTTGTCGGGCACTAAAATGGCACAAATGCGCCGCTGGGCGTATGGAATAGAGGATGCCCCTGATGATTTTATTTGTCGAAACTGCGTGTTCGCGATAACCGCTTGATTTCGAACCAACCGAGGCGCGCTGCCGTTTACGGGGTATCAGCCGCTATCTTCTGCCACGCGTGTTCGCACCCATTGTGATCAATCCAGCGTAAGAAATACTCTGCATTGGGCAGTGAGTGACTTAACTCCATGGCAAGCTGCGGCGTAAATTCTGGGTGCGCCGTTAAGTCTACGCTGGCAGCCGGAATACCAAGTTCGGTATTAGAAAATTCTACGTATCGACACTGCGCAACGTGCTCGCTGCTTGGTGGTGCGTACTCAAAGCGTGTGTCCGCATAACGTTGTTTTGCGGCCCAGTGCCGGGTCCAATTTAATAGTCGACGCTGCCAGTAAGCGTAATAGCGCTGTTCAAATCGCTGTTGACTGGCTCTGTACCAATCGAGACTGGCACTATTTTGCCGTGAGCTTTGGGCATAGAGATGCACGGCTGTAGCATTCGCTGCAAAAGCTGCGCGTAGCCCCTGGCGTCGTGCTCTTTGTAGCCAATCGGACTCTTCAAAATACAACTGAAACCCTGCGTCCCACGACCCTAATTGATTAAAGGTCGCGCGAGTAAACGCTAAGATTGCACCATTCAACTCATAGCAGTGCTTGGATCTAAAAGCGCGCTGTGTATGGGTGCGCCATTGCGCTCTGGCGATTCGAGCGGCAACTGAGGAGCGTTCGGCCATACTGCGGATTAGACTGGTCAAAAAGCCGCGCCGTTCGTTCGCTGGCAGCCTAAAGCGCATGGCTTCATCCAAGTACAAACTGGGCGCGGTAATATCCGATGTTTGTAGTGCCTCGAGCAAAGCTGATACACAATCAACGTTGACGAGTACATCGGGATTTAACACAATCAAATAGCGTCCGGTTGACTGTTCTATACCCAAATTGATGCCCCCTGCATAACCCAGATTGTTGCTACTGTGTTCAGATGCATCGTGTGTGGGTTGAGAGATTATTCTTATGTTTTGCTGGAGCTCTGTGGGCAGGCTGAAAGACGCCGGCAAGCCGCCGTTATTTACGATGATTAACTCGGAGCTCAAGCCCGTTTTCTCGATGCTGGCAAGCATTCGAGAGATACTTTGCGTGAGTAATTCAGGGGTATAAAAATGCACCCAGACAATCGATAGATCGACGTGCTCTTTTGACACAGATGGGCTGTTCAAGGCTTTATCATGCGCATTAAACGACGCGGCGCACGTTTGATTTTAGCTAAGCCCCGCGCAAACCGCCAGCGCGACCAGAACCGTGCATGGGCTTCTCTGAGTGTGTTGACTACGCCACTGCCGTGATTGTCTAGGCGTAGGTAATTGCCAGTGACCGCATCTTAATAGCCAAAACGGGGAGTTAACTGGATTAGCTGTAACCAGAAATCCCAGTCCTCAAATACCTCAAAAGACTCGTTCATCCGCACCCCTTTCTTGAGCACACGGCTTCTTACCAGAAC
>CAYOXK010000159.1:0-3542 GCA_964407915.1 uncultured Gammaproteobacteria bacterium | reverse complement strand
GAAGTGGCGACATCAGTTCCCGCGAGTTTGGTAAAACCCTCTGCTTCTACTAACAGGGCTTGATCGCGCTCCATACCAGCGGCCTTTTGCATACACTCAATAGCAACAATGGGCGCTGGATAGTTGGGGCCCGCCATGCCAGCGACGAAGGCCTTCGAGGTCTCAAAGGCCATCATAGCCTCGGTCTTGTTCAGCTTAAGTGGGCCCTTTTTAGCGGCACGACGCTGAAGATAAGGCATCGATCCTGCGATGGCCTGCTCTAACACTTGCTTTGCGGCAGCCGCTAAATGCTCGGGCGCAACCACACCGTCGACCACACCCGCTTTTAAAGCAACTTCAGGCTTTTGTTCTTTGCCAGAGGCAATCCAGTCAATTGCCGTATCGGCGCCCGCAATGCGTGGCAAACGCACGGTACCACCCCATCCAGGTATGATGCCGAGCTTGGTTTCAGGTAAGCCAATTTTCGCAGCGCTGCTCATAATTCGAAAATCGCAACTCAATGCCACTTCCAAACCACCGCCCATGGCATACCCATTAATCAGCGCAACGGTAGGTACTGGCAGGTCTTCGAGTCGATTAAACGCAATGGTTGCTGGGTCCTGGGTTTTGTCGAATCCAACCGAAGCATTAGGCCCAAACTGGCTACCGAATTCAGTAATATCGGCGCCGACAATAAATACTGACTTGCCGCTGCTAAGCATTAGGCCCCGCAAATCCTTGGCTTGCTCCAAAACATCTAATGCTTGGCCAAGCTCTTGTACAGTCAAGGCATTGAATTTATTGACCGATTCGCCAGACAGGTCGAATCGAAGTTCGGCGATACCGCCATCGTGCATAGCAACCGAGATCGCTTTTCCATTAAACATTAAGCTCTCCTAAATAGAGTTTGTGCGGCCAACATTATAGTGAGTTAGCGCTGCGTTGTTAGCCTTGCCACTATTCAAACGATGAATAGTGGCTTTATTGCCCTGCTCTTTCACCCGCCATCGTCACAAGTTGCGGCAAACCGTGGCGAGTTTAGACATTAATCTGCGAGTTTCGCCAACTCTTCATCGAGCAATTTAATAAGCGTAGCGCGATCTAAGCTAAAGGGCTGTGCATGATTCTGCTGCGCAACTCTGCTCAGCAACTTGCGCACCGTATTTTCCGCTTGAGTGGCATTCGGGGTGACCATGTAGCGCAGTTTTGGCTGTTCCGCGGTCATAAAGTCAAGCGCCGCTTCAGCCACTGGCAGGGGATCTGCACCTTGATCAAACTGCGCCAAACCCTCAAAGTAGCTTGAACGCTCTTGCGGATAGGCGGTGCTGGCTGGCCAATAATCCAGTTTAGTAAGTCGTGCTAGAGCGGCATTACCAATATTGGAAGCAAAAGAACCTGGCTCAACGACTCCCACCGTCACATTAAAGCGAGATAGCTCGTTGTGCCAAGCGTCCACCATGGCTTCCACAGCATGTTTACTCATCGAGTAGTGACCCATCATCATGCTGGTGCCTGTGCCAGCGATGCTGCCCGTGGTAAACAACCGTCCCTCGCTTTGGATTAAAAGCGGTGCAAATGCTTGAGTAACGCGATATGGACCCAACACGTTAACGTCAAATAGGAATTCCAATTGCTCTAAGGGAACCTCGGTCATCGGTCCAAAAATAGACAAGCCCGCGTTATTTATCAGCCCATATAATCCCCGACCCTTTGCCTGTACGGTCGCAACCGCGGCGGCAAGGTCTGCTGCGCTTGTTACATCGAGCTTTATCGCCTCCACATTGGGCATTGCTTCCAAACGATCTAGATCGTCTTGGTCGCGACCACCCGCATAAACCACAAAGCCGTGTGCAGACAGAACTTGGGTCATTTTCAGGCCCAAACCTGATGTTGCACCGGTTATCAATATCGCCTTTTCAGAACGGGATACGGCCGTTTCGATGGATTCGGCAGCAAATGTTTGTGGCGTGCTCACAAGAGTTAGAGCCAGCAATAGGAGGCATCGCTGGGCGGCCGTTATGGCTTTATTCGCCCGTTGTTGTTTAGCGTTATAGAATTGCATAGTTGAGCTCCGCTCTGGTGAGAAAAGAGGTTGTTAAAAGCACGGCTAACTTAGACTGTTTTTAGTACAAGACATATTATTATTGTTAGCATAGCTCGCCAATAATAACAGACACTCAAACTCGAGAAGTGTCCGCTTAGCGAAACTTAGGTGGCACGTATGAATAACGCAGCATTTGCGTTTTATTGACCGCCACTATTTGCTCGATTTGTTCGTTACTTAACTGATCAATCCATTGATTCTTGCGCCCTACCCGAAAAAACTTCTGCGCATGGATCGGCTTTTCAGCAAAGCCACGCTGAATTTCATCGCGCTGTAGGTTTTTGAAGGAAGCCAATTCAATAGCGCGTTGTAACGCTGGGCGTGTAACAGCCAGTCCCAACAACTTCGCAACTTTGGTAAAAGTCACTAACGGTTTGTCCAACATATCCTCATAGCGCAGCGTTATAAACTGTGGATTCTCGGAGTGTGTCCAGCTTTCGACATGGTGCGACCAACTGCCAAGGAAGCCCGCAACACTTTGCTCATCCGTGACCGTCGCCGTATTTGGGTTGTTAATAAATTCAATGGATTGGTCAAGCGATAAATTAAAGTGTTCGGCGACCGAAATCACTAGGTCGAGCGGATTACGCACCACATAAATAGCCGCTGCCGTCGCCGTTAAATTGTGCAAAGGCGTCTGGTTGTATACACGCAGTGGATTATGCGTTTTTAAAAAAATACTGCCTTTAGGTTGCGCTGACAAAATATCGTGTTGAACCTTGGGGCGCAAAGCAATGAGCTGCTCGAAACTGGCCTCTGCCAAAGGCTTGGCTAAGAAACGCTGATAATATTTGGGGTTGGATTCAGATTCAAAAAGGCGCGTAATGGCGTCTAGCGACACGCTCGTCTCAGACTCATGCAGCAAATAGTAAATAAATGCGCGTAACCACGTATTGCCCGACTTAGGATACGAGGCCATCCAAATTATGTTAGACACTAAGACCTCTTACACGGCATGATGGCTCACACTTGTTTAGTTTGAAATACATGAACTTTAGTAGTTATACATCAGTGGAATAATTATGCGAGGAGGTTTTCGTGCATCTGCTATTGTACCCTGTGCTCAGGGGTATCTCGAGCTCGCCGTGCAGTTCGATCACCCATCCATTCTAAGTGCGTGCCTTGGCTCGCCGCCCAGTGCCTGTCGCCCATGCCCAAGTTCTCAAATCGCGTAAATTGGATCAATGATGACGGCTCCTGCGCTTGGGACATTCACTATGCAGCCCTCGCCGCAGCGCAAGACGACCCCGACATACTGGTGCTCAGTGTCGGTGACCCGGATTTTGCCACACCCGCACCTATAATCGAAGCGCTCACCAGCGCAGCGATCGCCGGCAAGACCCACTACACGCCGATCCTAGGCACCCATAACTTGCGGACCGCGGTTGCTAAACAACTCAACCAGCAAGGTGCAACACACCTTAACCTTGAAAACATTGCCATATTGGCAGGTGCGCAA
>CAYOXK010000158.1:0-3635 GCA_964407915.1 uncultured Gammaproteobacteria bacterium | reverse complement strand
GTGCCTTCTCACAACCGTCGGCAATAATATTGCGAACTAAAGTGCGGTCTTCGATAAACGGTTGTGCGCGCTCGGCAATAAGCGTTTGCTCTTTGAGCAATTCATCGATCAATGGTTGCTTACAATCTACGCAGCCGATACTAGCACTGCGGCAGCCTTGCTCTACCCATGCGCGCGTGTCGCTGCTCGAATAGATTCGATGTAGATCCCACACTGGACATTTATCGGGATCGCCCGGATCGTTACGCCGCACCCGAGCTGGGTCAGTGGGCATGGCACGTACTTCCTTTTCGATACGCGCAGGATCGTCACGGAGCAAAATAGTATTGCGGTACGACTTTGACATCTTCTCGCCATCGAGCCCGGGCAGCTTACTCGCTGGCGTGAGCACCGCTTCGGGCTCAGACAATATGGCTCGGCCGCCGCCTTCCAAATAACCATACAACCGCTCGTTTTCGGCGGTTGTTAGGTTTTGATTGTTGGCCAACAGCGCATGGGCCTTAGCAATCGCTTCGTAATCCCCCCGTTCCGTATAGGCATTACGTAAACTGCGATAGAGCTTAGCGCCCCGCTTGCCCAACTTCTTAATCGCCTCTTCTGCTTTGTCTTCAAACCCTGTTTCGCGACCATACAGATAGTTAAAGCGTCTGGCTATTTCACGCGTGAGCTCGATGTGAGGTATTTGATCTTCACCCACGGGCACAAGAGATGCGTGATAGAGCAAAATATCCGCTGCTTGCAATACGGGATATCCCAAAAAACCGTGTGTCGATAAGTCTCGCTCAGTCATTTTGGCTTGTTGGTCTTTGTAAGATGGCACGCGTTCAAGCCAACTTAGCGGGGTGATCATCGATAACAATAAATTCAGTTCGGCGTGTTCAGGAACACGCGATTGAATGAATAAGGTCGCTCGGCTTGGATCAACGCCTACGGCTAACCAGTCAATGACCATCTCCCAAATACTGTCGTTGATCGCTTCTGAGTCAGCTTCATAATGGGTCGTGAGCGCATGCCAATCGGCCACAAAGAAATAGCAGTCGTACTCGTGCTGCATTTCAATCCAGTTCTTTAAAACACCATGATAGTGGCCTAAATGCAGACGTCCCGTAGGGCGCATGCCAGAAACGATGCGATTAACTTGTCCAGGTTTTGAAATCATATATCCGTGTTCAATTAATAGTAGGGGCTTAAGAGTAAACTATTTACGAGCGGCAACAGCTCTTAGTCTACAAGCATGTGTCTAGCAACTCTAGCAATGCTCATCTATTCGTTTAAAAAGGCAATGTCGCCGACTCCGTGGCGTACTACTTGCAAGTTTTTACCGTGCCAGTCCAACACAGTAGACGGCGAATTGGTGACCAATCCACCATCAATAATTAGATCGATCTGGTGCTCTAAGCGCGCGCGTATCTCTTCAGGGTCGCCAATCGCGAGTACCTGATCGGGCAAAATTAAACTGGAACTCATAATAGGCTCGCCCAGCTCTTCCAACAAATCATGCACGATCGCATGATTGGGTATACGTACTCCAATCGTACGTCTTTTAGGGTGAATCAAACGGTTTGGCACCGATCGCTTGGCTTCGAAAATAAACGTATACGGCCCAGGTGTTAGGGTCTTAAGCAAACGAAATTGCTCGTTATCAATCTTGGCAAATTGACTTACCTGCTTCACATTAGCCGCAACCAAGGTGAAATTATGATGGCGATCGAGTTTACGTATTTGGCGGATACGATCTACGGCACGTTTGTCGTCAAGATGACAACCAAGCGCATAGCTTGAATCGGTAGGATACGCCACAAGCCCGCCTTCGCGAATCACGTTCGCAGCCTGATGTATAAGGCGAGCTTGCGGATTGCTCGCATGAATTTCAAAATACTGAGCCATTATTTATCCTTTAACACACAATTGCCTGTACAGCTTGGCCTGACACAGTCTTAAGCGCTTGTAAGCTCGATTGAACCTGTGGATAGAGTGCATGCTCAGCACGCATAACTTCGATTAATGGTAATAACACAAATCGTCGTTCGAACATTCGGGGATGCGGTAGTGTTAAAGACTCATTGCTCTCGAATTGTTCATCAAACACTAATATATCGAGATCTATGATGCGCGGTGCATTTTGATTTTGCGGGTCTCGAATACGACCCATGCCACGTTCAATTTGCTGCAAGTTCACCAATAACTCGGGTGGCGAACAGTTAACGGAACAACGCAATACGGCATTTACGAAGTCCGCTTGGTCGGTATAACCAACAGGTGCAGACCAATAAAGCGATGATAGCGCGGCGTTGTGTGTGGATCGCTGTTGCACAATTTGTCGCTTCGCATCGAGTATCTGCTGAATGGCGTCACCTTGATTTGCGCCCAGCCCAATATAGACATCAACCATTAGCCACTAGCGCCGACCGCGCCTATACGAAGGCAAACTGAAGAGAGCGACCTAGGTGCGCGAAAACAACCACTAAAAGTGTGATGCATCATCAGGATTTTTAGTAATGACCGCGCCATCCTCAGACACGCTGATGCGTTTTTTACGTCGAACTTTCACTCTATTAATGTCGGCATCCGCTGAATTATGTACGCCATATTCATCGCGCGGACGCGCATTTACGTAGCGGCTATCGGCTGACGCATTCACGTTATCTACTTGCTTCCCGCGCTTGCGGGCGCGACCGCCAGCTTTGCGATTACGTTGGCGCTTTTTCTTGGCACCCGCATTGGCCGGCGCTTGCGGGTTGTCAACACCATTTGCATTTGCATTTACATTTGCATCTTGCCCGCGTTCGCGAGGTGTACGGCCCGTGGTTACTTTACGACCACGCTTTTTGCCACGTTTCTTTTTGCCGGCGCGCGCTTCGTGAGGTGGCGTACGTGCGCCCTTTGGTTTAGCTGTCTGAACACCAGGCATCTGATTGCCAATATCGTCAGGTAAAGGATAGTCGATGCTATTCCCATTGGGCTCCGAGCTGTTTTGTTGCTTCTCAAGACTGCGCGAGCGACTGGCGGAAAGACGCTCAATCATCAGGTCCTTTTCGGCTGGGTCCACTTCCTGAATACGTGTCCACCATGCGGTTATTTCTTCATCAACTTCATGCACTTGAGTGCGCAACAACAGAAAGTCATATGCGGCTCGAAAGCGTCGATTCTCTAAAGTTGGAGTAATGGTCTTGGGGCTGCGCTTCACCAATTTAAAGTGAATGGTCCATATATCTAGGATTATCTCAGCCAAGCGTCGTGGGACTGCCACATACTGATTTTGATCTCGCAGAGCGTCGTTCATGGCCACCCGCCATGCGTGACCTTCTTTAGCGCCATCATCCATAAGTATCTGAGCATCAGCCTTGACGGGATCCCATAACATACAAGCAAACAAAAAGGCGGGGATTACGGGTTTGCCCGCTTGTATACGTAGATCGGTGTTTTTGAGCGCAAGCTCAGGCATGCCCTCCACGTCGACCACCGCCATTTGATCGGTAAACGGAAACAAATATTTAAACAGCCCGTACTCGCGCAACATCAGGTAAGTGCGATGCGCGGCACCACCGTGAAACAACTTGAGCACTTCTTCGAACAATCGTGCGGGAGAAACATGCGAGAGCAATTTGCCCTCTTCCTCGATAATAGCTAGCGCC
>CAYOXK010000157.1:0-3667 GCA_964407915.1 uncultured Gammaproteobacteria bacterium | reverse complement strand
TTGCAGCCAACACGACCAATCAAAAGAGTACGCAGTCGGATGCAGTGGATGCTGAAAATGCCGAAATTGACGTCGGCTGGGCAGTACAAGTTGGTGTGTTTACCGATAAAATAGGCGCCGGCAAAGTTGTTGATGATCTTAAAGCAAAGGGATTTAAACCAAAGACGAGCACAGTCGATACGAATAAAGGTCCCAAAACGGGTACGCGCGTGTGGCTTGGGCCCTATGAGGCACGTGTCGATGCGGCCAAAGCAAAAGCGAATTTAACGGAAAAGACAGGCGAGCCAGGGTTTATTCGCAGTTTTCCATAACGGTGCAGACTGAATGCGCAGCGTGCTGGTAAGAATACGCACTAGCGCCGCACTAGACGGTAATAAATAATTTAAAACGAGAACATTATGAGTGGGTTTGACTGGATTATTGGTTTGGTGTTTGTGATTTCGATTGTGGTCGGGATGTGGCGGGGTTTTGTCAAAGAGGCTTTGTCTCTGGCCTCCTGGATTATGGCCTTTTGGCTGGCGATTGTGTTTTGCCGCGAAGCAGGCGAATTTATTGCGCAATATATCAATATTCCCACCGAGACGTTTCGCGTTTGGGCGGGATTCAGCTTGGTCTTCATTTGTACCTTGTTTGCCTTTGCGATGTTGAGTCTATTCGTCACTAAAGTGTTTCTGCATGGCCCAGTTAAGTCATTAGATCGCATATTGGGCGTGGGCTTTGGTGGGTTACGCGCTGTCGCAATCATTGTGTTGTTTATGTGGGTGGTTCGCGCGATGGGTATGGATGAAGGTGCTTGGTGGAATAATTCGCGTTTTTTGCCTAACTTCTTGCCCGGATTGGACGCTTTCGAGCAACTATTGCCTGAAAGCTTGCAACGAGACACTGTTAAACAGCCAGGACTGGAAGGTGAAATTCTTAAGGATGTGATCAAAGAGAGTCTACCTGATGATGTGGTACCAGCATTGAGCGGCCCTGAATAATCCACCCGCAACCTATGATTAAGGTATTATGCACCGCGCGCGGCGCAAACATTGTTGACTTAATTATTTAACGAGAGCTCAGGCTATATGTGTGGCGTATTAGGTATTTTAGGCAAAAGTCCCGTTCGAACGAGCTTGTATGACGGTTTAACCGTTTTGCAGCATCGGGGGCAAGATGCGGCAGGCATAATGACCTGCGATGAAAAAGGCCAAATTAACTTACACAAAGATAATGGTCTGGTGAAAGACGTCTTCGGGTTTAGGGACATGGAACGCCTTAACGGAAATGCGGGTATCGCGCATTGTCGTTATCCCACCGCAGGTTCGAACTCGCCCGCCGAGGCGCAGCCTTTTTATGTTAATTCTCCGTTTGGCATTGCCTTGGCGCACAACGGCAATTTAACCAATGCGGACGCACAGCGCGAACGCATATTTCGAGACGATTTACGGCATGTAAATACCAGTTCCGACTCCGAGATATTGCTGAATGTGATGGCGCATGAAATCTACAATACCATCGAAAAAGGTACACAGCGCCTTACCAATAAAAATATGTTCACTGCCATGCGCGGTGTGTTCGAACGCTGTCATGGCGGTTATGCCGTGGTTGCCTACGTCATGGGTGTGGGTATTGTGGCGTTTCGCGATCGCTTTGGAATACGTCCACTTATCTATGGGTTTCGAGACACTGAGGCGGGCCGTGAATACATGGTTGCGTCCGAGAGTGTGGCGCTCGATAGCCAAGGCTTTACCACTATTGCGGATGTTAAGCCTGGCCAAGCGATTATTTTTAATCACGATGGTACTGTTGCCAGTGAAATATGTGCTGAGGACCCTCGTTACTCTCCCTGTATTTTTGAACAAGTGTATTTGGCTCGACCCGATTCGATGATTGACGGTATATCGGTGTATCGAACCCGTATGCGGATGGGTGAAAAGCTGGCCAATAAAATCCGTCGTGAGTGGCCCGACCACGATATCGACGTGGTCATTCCTATTCCTGATACTAGCCGCACGTCAGCGTTAGAGATGTCGCAGCTTTTAGGGGTGCGGTATCGAGAAGGGTTTATCAAAAACCGCTACATTGGGCGTACTTTTATAATGCCGGGTCAAGCAGAGCGAAAGAAATCGGTGCGTCAGAAGCTCAATGCAATTGATTTGGAGTTTCGGGGTAAAAACGTGATGCTCGTTGATGACTCAATTGTGCGTGGCACGACCTCTAAGCAAATTGTGCAAATGGCTCGCGATGCGGGTGCCAATAAGGTTTATTTTGCATCGGCCGCTCCGCCGGTACGTTACCCAAATGTGTACGGCATTGATATGCCGGTCGCATCAGAATTGATTGCGAACAACCGTACTGTAGAGCAAATTCAAGATTTGATTGGCGCTGATCGATTGTTCTATCAAGACCTTAATGACTTGATTGAGGCGGCCAGTGAAGGCAATCCGCAGATTACCGAGTTTGATACATCTTGCTTCAGTAAGAAATACATTACTGGTGATGTGACTCCGGCGTATTTGAAAAACTTGGAAAGCGCGCGCAATGACGATGCCAAGCACGGTATCGTTTCGACGAAATCTAAAAAGTTGCGTTCAGCGGGTTAGGGCGCCATTGCGTCCCGCGTTATATTCTAGTCCGTTGCTTGCCCGAATACATGAGTACTTCAGAGAAAAATAACCCTTCGCCATGGTCGTTTGACACCCTCGCGGTTCGAGGTGGACTGGGTCCATCGGAACTGCGTGAACATAGCGAAGCGGTTCACTTAACGTCGAGTTTTGTTTTTGCTTCAGCTGAACAAGCCGCGCGCGTCTTCGCCGATGAAGAGCGCGGGTATTTGTATTCACGTTTTAGTAATCCTACCATTGCGTCGTTTGAGCAAAAACTCGCGGCGCTCGAAGCCGGTGCAAGCTGTGTAGCGACTTCGTCGGGCATGTCGGCTCTGCTGGGGTTCGTGCTTGCCAATTATTCGAGTGGTCAGCATATTGTCTCTTCTCGTCACGTATTTGGCGCGACTAAAGTTCTATTTGATGATTTGCTTACTCGATTCGGGATTAGTGTTAGCTACGTCGATGGTTTAGAGACGAGCGAGTGGGTTGCTGCCTTACGTGATAACACCTGTATGGTGTTTTTTGAAACACCGAGCAATCCCACCATGACCTTGGTTGATATTCGCGCTGTGAGTGCGGCCGTTAAAGCTGTATCGGACTCTATCGCGGTGGTGGTCGACAATTGCTTTTGCAGCCCCGCATTGCAACAACCCCTATTGCTTGGCGCGGATGTGGTAGTACATTCTGCTACTAAATTTATTGATGGACAAGGCCGTTGCGTTGGCGGAGCGGTAGTCGGCCCAGAAGCGTTGGTGGGTAAGCCCATGCAAAAGCTTATGCGCTCGGCGGGACTCAATACGAGCCCCTTTAATGCTTGGGTATTTTCTAAAGGGCTCGAAACTCTTGGGGTGCGGGTGCGTCAAGCGTCGTCTAATGCAGAGTATCTGGCTCAGGCGCTTGAACAAAGCGAACGGTTCGAGCATGTCTATTACCCGTGGCTTGCATCACACCCTCAACAAAGCTTGGCAATGCAGCAGCAGAAAGGGGGCGGCGCAGTGGTCAGTTTTACCCTTAAAGGGGGGCACCAAGCCGCGTTTGATCTGATCAATTCTACTCAGTTGTGCTCAATCACGGCTAAC
>CAYOXK010000156.1:0-3976 GCA_964407915.1 uncultured Gammaproteobacteria bacterium | reverse complement strand
CAGTGTTCGCTTGAATAACTGAGTCCGAATAACAGGATTCAAGCTCTTTGCTGTTACCCCAGTTGTCAATTCCACCAGAATTTTGCTCATAGAGCAGAACACGCTGTAACTTGCTGTCATTCTGACTTCTTCGGTTCCAACCTAGGACTAGGTTTCCATTGCTCAACGCTAGATGGTTGAGCCGATAGGCTAGCTTAGTAGAGGTAAATCGCCTTTCTTTTACGATAGCTATTTCCTGCCAGTCGCTTGATCCAATTCCGACATCTCGATAAAGATAAACAGAGCCTTGATTGTAAACCTCAGAATCATAATTCCCTAGTGACGTCACCGCCATAAGATCACCATCGAGCGCGACACCATTAATGCCAAAATTATCAAACGGAAGATGGTTGCTAGGCGTTATTTGAGTTGCTTCGCCCCAATTTTCAGCACCGCCAAAGTCCCTTTCATAAACTCGAACAACGCCCGACTCTGCTCCTGCACCCTCATCACCAAAGGGCTCTGCTACTATTACTGAATCACCAAACACATCAAAATGAACATCAAAAGATCTACTAGTGATCTTGATATTCTTTACTTCGCCCCAGTTATCTACCCCACCAGCATCTTTAACGAAGATATAGACGCCTGCGTTTGTAGAGCCAAAGCTGCCAGGAGCCGAAACAACTAACACATCGTCCTCCAACGCTATTGTCGTGCCAAAATCTGCATCTTGAGCGGCATCACTCGCTGTGATTGTTTTTAAGTGGCCCCAGTTGTCGGTTCCACCTAAGTCTTTTACAAACAAAAAAGCTGCACCGTCATTGTTTTGACTAGAATCATTATGTGGTACACCTACCGCAATAACGTTATTCGAAATTGCTACAGCGGCACCAAATAGGTCAAACGCATAGTTTTGAGGTGCGCCCGGCTTCTCTATTTTTTTAACCAATCCCCATTCATCAGATCCACCATTATCTCTTTCATAAATGTAAGCAGCGCCAACCCGATTATAGCCAAGTCGATTCTCGTAACTCGCTCCCAGCACTATATGATCGTTACTCACTGCGCTCGAATCGCCTTAGGCGGTCTGCGAATCTTCGCTACCTGATCGGAATATTTTAGTTTCTGTTTCTAACGCAGGTACGCCAATGGCTTGGCTAGCCCAAACGCAACTGAGCAATAAAGGCTTTGCCGTTATTGATGTATTTCTCATCATCATCTCCACAATAATTAAGGCACAACTGTTTGTACGAATAAGAGCCTATTTTTAGCATAACACTCTTACAACCCAGATATTAGGAACAGCTTAACTAAACAATGGCGAGATGGCCGGCTGTATTCCACAGCATTTTATTGATCAAATAATAAACTGCGAGTGAATCATACCGAGTTTGTTGGAGACAATAAGAAGGGCGTTTGGAAAAAGACGTTCTAACATCAACCCCAAATATCCGCAAATCGCTTAGCGGACGTTCGGGTGTAGATCTCCGCATGCTGAATATTCAACAGATACAAGGTTTCGATCATTTGCGCGTCCATCCAAGCCAACACATTGGCATCGGGCTTGGTCTTCCAAAGTTCGAAAATCACGTTGGTGTCAAGGATGATCATTCAATAATTATCGGTTCGGCCGGGGGCTTGTCGCGGAGATGGTTGATTTGCTCGGCTTCGGTGTCGGTAAGACCACGCGCTTCGCGGGCGATTGAAGCCAGCATAGAGCCGAATTTCAAGCGCCCCTCGGGTTTCGCTGCCTGCTCCAAAATGTAAAGGATTTCAGCTTCAGCGTTACGACCGTGAATGGCGGCACGAACCCGAATCGCTCGATGCACCTCATCTGGGACGTTGCGAATTGTGATAGATGGCATTGTTTTCATTCTCCCGTTCTGCATGTTTCGATTGTATTACACTTAAGTGCAATCACGGCGGCAAGTTGGACACCTGTCTAAAAACACCTGCTTAGGGCAGTCTTGCAACCGCCTAGTCTCAGACTTTTACAAAAGACGCGTTTTGTAGAAAGTTAAGCCGTTCGAGAACGGCTCGGTTTAGGTTTTATAATGATAGAGATAGTCAAGTTGTTCACTCAATCTCATATTGCGTTGAGAACAGTGTAGGTTCAATTATCGTCTACTCAATTCATGTTAGTCAGTTCACTTACGTTGCATCACTAGGGCCGCTTCGGATACAATACGGCGCGTCGCAAACGGTCAACCAATTGGTTCCGCGCTCGGTCAATATTCGAGCACAGTGTGCGGCGCAATCGGCAGATCGTCTAAATCAACAGAGTTTAGGGAACGAAAGGACACCACATACGTTTTGTTAGTAATCGCTCAACAAACTGGTAGCTTGCCGACTCACAACAGACCCATGGTATGGGCCTACTCTTAATGGTAGTTATTAGATCAAATTTCAGAAAGGGAGAAGCTCAACGGCTTCTCCCTTTTTTTAAGCGCATTTTACTCCTACATCCGAACCAACACTGCAAGCGAGCATAATTTGAAACATACAGCATTATTGGCACTAGAAGATGGGTCATTGTTTTGGGGAAAGGCGATTGGCGCCATGGGCTCCAGCACCGGCGAGGTGGTTTTTAACACGTCGATGACCGGCTATCAGGAAATTTTGACCGATCCCTCTTATACCGAGCAAATGGTCACACTCACCTATCCGCACATCGGCAATACGGGTACGAACCCCGAAGATGTTGAATCTACATCCACTAGCGTAAAAGGCCTGATTATTCGCGATTTGCCGATTTTGGCGAATAACTGGCGAAACTCCATGCGGCTCGAAGACTATTTAGCGCGCAACGACATTGTCGCGATTGCCGACATCGACACGCGTCGGCTTACGCGTATATTGCGCGAAAAGGGTGCGCAAGCTGGCTGTTTAATGGCGGGAGCAGAATTAGATGCCGAACAAGCGTTGGCGAATGCTAAGCAGTTTCCTGGGCTCAAGGGCATGGACCTGGCCAAAGTAGTCACCTGCGAGCAGGCCTATACTTGGGAGCAGGGGGCTTGGAACCTCGAGTCTGGCTATGGCGCAGCGGCGCCCCAGCGGTTTAAAGTGGTGGCGTATGATTTTGGGGTTAAACACAACATCTTGCGCATCCTAAGCTCGCTTGGCTGCGAAGTGATCGTGGTGCCTGCCACCACCTCGGCCGAAGAGGTGCTTGCAGAACAGCCTGATGGCGTATTTTTGTCGAACGGGCCAGGCGATCCAGAACCGTGCGATTACGCGATACGCGCCACACAAGAAATAATGGCGGCAGGTGCGCCCATTTTTGGTATTTGCCTTGGGCACCAGATATTAGCACTGGCGTCGGGCGCTAAAACCGAAAAAATGAAGTTTGGTCACCATGGTGCGAACCATCCCGTGCAAGACCTGCAGACGAAACTAGTGTTGATTACGAGCCAAAATCATGGCTTTGCGGTGTCGGAAGTCGACTTGCCGAGCAATCTGCGCGTTACGCATAGATCCTTATTCGATCAGTCGATTCAAGGGATCGAGCGTATTGATGTGCCGGCGTTTTCATTTCAAGGCCACCCCGAGGCGAGCCCAGGGCCGCATGATGTTAAACCACTGTTTGAGCGCTTTATAGCGATGATGACGGCCGCAAAAGAGGTTAAGTAGATGGCTAAGCGTGACGATATAAGCAGTATCTTAATAATTGGTGCTGGTCCCATCGTAATCGGTCAGGCTTGCGAATTTGATTACTCAGGTGCGCAAGCGTGCAAAGCCCTTAAAGAAGAGGGCTACCGCGTTATTCTCGTAAACTCGAATCCTGCCACGATCATGACCGATCCAGGCTTTGCCGATGCTACGTATATCGAGCCGATCACGTGGCAGACGGTAGAGAAAATTATCGAGATCGAAAAGCCTGATGCACTGTTACCCACCATGGGTGGTCAAACGGCCCTAAATTGCGCGTTAGACCTAGAGCGTGAAGGGGTGTTGGCTAAGCACGGTGTAGAAATGATTGGCGCGCGCAAAGAGG
>CAYOXK010000155.1:0-3998 GCA_964407915.1 uncultured Gammaproteobacteria bacterium | reverse complement strand
AAAAAGCCGCCAGCAGTAAAATAGCGAATTCAATGTGCGAGCTCCTCTGCGTGTAGTGTGAATCGAATACCACAGCAACTGTAGCACAATGAGAGGCTAGGCTGTCCGCAAACAAACAGCTCATTCAACCTGAACGTGACGCCACACTGCGTTGTTTTGCACAGGTCGGTAGGATTATAGATTTGCGTTAAAAGTAAAGATTGCTTAGTTAAATTAACCTCTGCTATCGTTTCGTTTCGTGCCCCCCCCTTTTTTTAATCTTCCTAGAAGTTGGAGCGTTTCAATGAGTCGATTGCTTGTTGTAGCATTTACGGTAGTTTTGCTGTTTCCATCTCATATTTTTGCACAAAATAAAGTCGTCGTAATTCCCTTAGAGTCTGACACGGCAGGCTTAGAGAGCCTTATTCATTTATTTCCTGAAAAATCTGGCGGCATTGGCCAGTTGTCTTGTGCTGGTACCGAAGATTGTCAAGACGTTTTCGAGTTTACGCTCAATGAACCAGCTACCGCTCAGCTGCGGGTCTTTAAGGTGGAAGGGAGTTCGGTAATCAGGCTCGCAATTCATGCGCTCGGCGTCGCACTCGGTGGTGTGAATCTTCTAACGAATTCGACCGACGACCTCCAGTGTGCGGGGCAGGATGAGGCATTCGTGTTATTTCCTGTGCATTTGCCGGCTAAGGGCACATACAAATTGGGCGTTACTCGTGATTTTTTAGGTAGTGCAGGCGCTAGCGGTAACTACGAGTTAACTTTGTTCACGTCCAAGCCTGTTTCGTTTGGGGGCCAAATCGTCAATGATGTGCAATCACTGGCGACGGGCGGCGATTGCGAATAGTTATCCAAAAGGTATAGCGCGACCCTCTAGTATTGGCCGCGCTCGAACTATTCAACCCCGACTCGCCTATTCATAATTTAACGGCAACAGATTCTTGTTGATCGGTTGGCGCAGCACAAAACTGGTGTGCACGCCGCTAACGCCTTCTAGCTTGGTTAGGCGTCTGAGTAGAAATTCCTCGTAGTGGCGCATATCGCGCACCAGCACTTTAATTAAAAAGTCAGAATCCTGACCAGTCACCACATAGCACTCCATTACTTCGGGCAGTTGAGTTGCGGCGTGTTCGAAGTTGTCGAAGCGGTCGGCGGTGTGCTTGTCCATGGTTACGCTTACCACAGCCGTCAGGTTCAAACCTAAGAGCTCGGCGTCGAGTGTGGCATGGTAGTTTTTGATGATGCCAGCGTCTTGCAATTGCTTTACGCGCCGTGCGCACGGGGTAGGGGATAGGTTGACCCGCTCGGCCAATACTAAATTGCTGATTTGCGCGTCCTGCTGCAGATGGCGCAATATTTGTAGGTCCTTTTTGTCTAGTTCCATAATCTATGAATCCAATTTTATTAGACATTTTCAGCTATTAATTACAGCTGTTTTGGTGTTTATCGCCATTTATATGGTTGATCATCTCATTAAATGGCTAAAATCGCTAGCCTATGCGCGTTATAATAGCCCTCCAAGCAACCGACCAGTTTTGATGTTTAATGAGCCGTTACAACGCCAATAAATATGCCCCGATGGCACCCATTAGTTTGCCTAATCGGCAGTGGCCCAATCGCGTTATTGAGTCGGCGCCCATGTGGTGTTCGGTGGATTTGCGTGATGGTAATCAAGCTTTGATTGATCCTATGACGCCGCCGCAAAAGCTCGAAATGTTTGAGATGTTGGTGGCTGTGGGCTTCAAGCATATTGAAGTGGGTTTTCCATCTGCCTCACAAACGGATTTCGACTTCGTGCGTAAGCTCATTACCGAAAATCGCATTCCGAGTGACGTAACCATTCAAGCTTTAACGCAAGCGCGCAAAGAACTTATCGACCGCACTTACGAGGCGCTGCAGGGCGTGCCTAAGGCGATTGTGCACGTGTATAACTCCACCTCGATAGTGCAACGCGAACAAGTGTTTAAGCTTTCTAAAGACGAGATAAAGCGGATTGCCGTAGACGGTGCTACCTGGGTGAAAGAAGGCGCTGCCCGCTTCCCCGATACCCAATGGCAGTTTCAGTACTCGCCAGAGAGTTTTACGGGTACCGAAATGGAGTACGCGGTTGAAGTGTGCAATGCGGTGATCGATGTTTGGCAACCGAGCCCGCAAAACAAAGTGATTATTAATTTACCAGCGACGGTTGAAGTGGCCACACCGAATATTTATGCGGATCAAATTGAGTGGTTTTGCGCGCACGTAAACCAGCGTGAGGCACTGATTATTAGCCTGCATACTCATAACGACCGCGGCTGTGGGGTGGCCGCTTCGGAGCTGGGGGTAATGGCGGGTGCCGACCGAGTGGAAGGTACCTTGCTCGGCAATGGCGAGCGCACGGGTAACATGGATATTGTGACCATGGGTATGAATCTGTATAGCCGGGGTGTAGACCCTAAATTAGATTTTTCGGGCATGGATAAGATTATAGCGGTCGTTGAAAAATGTACGCAGCTTAAAGTGCATCCGCGACACCCTTACGCGGGTGAGTTAGTGTTTGCCGCGTTTTCTGGAAGCCATCAAGATGCCATTAATAAATGCTTGGCTTTGTATGAAGAGGGAGCGAAGTGGGAGGTGGCCTATTTGCCGATTGACCCGCGAGACTTGGGCCGCAATTACCAGGAAGTTATTCGCATAAATTCGCAATCAGGCAAAGGTGGCGTGGCCTATGTGCTTAAGCATGAGCACGGCATTAAAATGCCGCGTTGGCTACAGGTGGATTTTAGCCCGGTAGTGCAGCAGCAAGCTGAAGTAACTGAGGCCGAAGTCAGCGCAGCCGACATTCACGATCTTTTCAAGCGCACCTACTTGAACGTGCCCGGCAAGGCTAAGCTCAAGGGTTATCAGATTAATCGAGCGGAAGGCATCGACCACATGACCGCCCAGCTGCTTATTAACGACCAGGATCTAACGCTGGAAGGGCAAGGGCGAGGCGTGTTAGAAGCGTTTGTGGCAGCGTTGTCAAAACAACTGGGCGAAACCTTTGTGATTATCGATTACAACGAACATACCTTAGGTAAGGACGAGGGCTCCGAGGCCATGGCGTACGTGCAAATTAGCATTAATCAGCAACGTGTGTGCGGGGCGGGTAAGAGTCGCGATATTTTGGGTGCATCGTTGAACGCGGTGTTAGCCGCGGTCGCCCGAGGTACGCGCGTTAAGTCGCTGGCTAACAATGCACGCGATGCAGCCTAACTGCGATTGATCGCCAATTAATCACAAGCCATATGAATTAGCCTAAAGCGACTAATTTTTGGGCGTACTCTTGGGCTTTTTCAATGTAGTGGTCGGCGCCCATTTTTAGCATTTTCTGTACGCCTTCGCCCACCTCTTTTACCGCTTTCGCGGGTGCGCCCAGCGCCATTTGGCCGTCTGGGATTACGGTATTTTCGGTCACTAAGGCGCCCGCCCCAATAATGCAGTTACTGCCAATTTTGGCGCCGTTGAGAATTACCGCGTTCATGCCGATCAAGGTATTGTCGCCAATGGTGCAACCGTGCAGCATCACTTTATGCCCAATGGTTACGTTGCGGCCAATCGAAATGGGATAGCCCTCGTCTACATGCAGTACCGAACCGTCTTGCACATTGCTGCCTTCGCCCACCGTAATGGTGGCATTGTCGCCGCGTAACACGCAGTTAAACCAAACGTTGGCGTTGGCGTGCATCACTACATCGCCAATCACATCCGCGCTCGGTGCGATGTAGCAGTTGTCTGCGAGGGTGGGGCGTTTGTTATCAAGCGAATATTGCATAATTAAAATCCTGAGACTAGGTTAATCATCACGCCTGCGGCCACGGCTGAGCCAATTACGCCCGCAACGTTGGGCCCCATGGCGTGCATTAAAAGATAGTTCTGCGAGTTGTATTGCAGGCCCACTTTGTTGGCCACCCGCGCGGCCATCGGTACGGCCGCTACGCCCGCCGCGCCAATCAAGGGCGTGTGCCAGAGCCGCCCAAACAGCCACAATA
>CAYOXK010000154.1:0-4176 GCA_964407915.1 uncultured Gammaproteobacteria bacterium | reverse complement strand
TCACTTTCAAGACAGTGATCGCGCTTATCTTGAACTCCTGAATGGCGACATTGAGTTTGCCATCATAACTTTGCCAAGTCACTTGCCTGAAGGGTTGCTTAAGCGCGTTGTTTGGCAAGACACGCTGCACATTGTTGCCGGCCAATCGAGTGTTCTAGCGACTTGGGACGACATTGATTTGTTGGGCTTGTCCGCATTTCCTTGTGTGTTGCCCACCGAAGACACCGAGACTCACCAAGTGCTCAAGCGCGTATTTGACCGCTTGAGTTTGAATCTAGACGTGCAAATGACCACTAACAATTTGGAGACTCTAAAAATGCTGGCGGTGGCCGGGATCGGCTGGTCAATGCTGCCCGCCACCATGCTTGATAAGTCTCTAGTGAACATAGAAATAAACGAGCCTCTAACGCGCGAGTTGGGCGTGGTTTATCACGCTAAGCGCAGTTTCTCGAATGCTGGACAAGCACTGTTGCAACTTATAGAGCGTACTAACTAAATTAATCGCTCTCGTTTACCCGCCGTCTGGCTTTGAGCTTGCTTTAATGCCAGCCATAAAAGACCGCCACGGGTGATTCTTCATGCAAATGAAACGCGCAGTCGCTCACAATGCATTTCATCCCCCATTCCCAGCAACACTATCGGAACATCTTATATGACATCAACATTCTCGCGCATTGTGTGCCTCGTCATGCTTTATCTGGTGAGCGTGTCCGCGGCCAACGCTTGCGGCCCCATTTTGGAATTCAGCGCAAAAAAGTTGCGCTCGCTAGACACGGTTGATTTTTGCGAGACGTTCGCGGGCAAGCCTTTGTTGATCGTTAATACGGCGAGCAAATGCGGTTTTACCTCACAGTTTAAAGAGCTCGAAGAATTGCATCAGCGCTATGCAGGGCACATTAATATCGTGGGCTTTCCGTCGGATGATTTTAACCAAGAGCTTGCCGACTCCGAAGCCATAAGCGAGGTGTGTTATATCAATTATGGCGTGACGTTCACCATGCTTGAACCGAGTGTTGTAAAAGGGGTTGAAGCTAATCGCCTGTTTAAGCAGTTGGCGGCCATTTCGGGGCAACAACCCACGTGGAATTTTAATAAATACTTGATCGCGCCGAACGGACGTGACGTGCTGCATTTCGATTCTGGCGTGAAGCCGTTGAGTCGTTCGATTACCGAAGCGATTGATGCCGCGCTGGATGAGTGATTCAGCGCGTCGAGACTCCTTTTGCTTAGGAGCAAACAGCGATACACTGTCGGTTAACGCACGGCACATAAAACCTTAGGCTTGCCGTGTACTCTGTTTATGTTGTTCAAGTACAGCATTGTCTCGCCAATTATCTGTTCGAGGTCTATTTTCGCCCATGCCGATTACACTTGTTAAGCAAATTCGCTCTACCTTAGAACCCACTGATCATCCCTATATGCAAGGCGCGTGGACGCCCATGCATAACGAGTACAATGCGACGGATATGGAGGTAATCGGCACCATACCTAAGGATATTGATGGTGTTTACGTGCGTACCGGTGAAAACCCCATTCATGAACCGATTGGTCGCTACCACCCGTTTGATGGCGACGGTATGATTCACGTGATGTCGTTTAAAAACGGTATAGCGGAATACCGTAACCGCTTTGTGCGGACTAAAGCATTTTATGCAGAGCAAGAAGCAGGGCGTTCATTGTGGGCTGGTTTGATGGAACCGCCGCATCGCTCGGAGCGGCCAGGTTGGGGCGCTCAAGAGTGGTTAAAAGATGCCTCTTCAACGGATGTGGTGGTGCATGCGGGCAAGATACTCTCTACGTTTTATCAGTGTGGCGAAGCGTATCGTCTTGATCCCTACACTCTGGAGCAATATGGCGTTGAGAGTTGGACGCCACTCGATGGGGTTTCGGCGCACGCCAAAGTGGACGAAGCCACTGGCGAGTTACTGTTTTTCAACTACTCGAAGCACGCACCGTATATGCACTATGGTGTGGTGGGCGTCGACAACAAGCTCAAACATTACACGCCTATTTCATTAAAAGGACCGCGTTTGCCTCACGATATGGCCTTTTCTGAAAACTATTCAATCTTGAACGACATGCCTCTGTTCTGGGATCCAGAACTGCTGAAGAAGAATTTGCATGCCGTTAAATTTCACCCCGAGCTGCCCACCCGCTTTGCCGTGATTCCGCGCTACGGCAAGCAGGAAGATATTCGTTGGTTTGAGGCGGCACCTACGTATGTGCTGCATTGGCTCAATGCTTATGAAGAAGGTGACGAACTGGTTTTGGATGGGTATTTTCAAGAACAACCTGAACCACCCTCGTTTGCGACGGCACCCTCTGGATACGCGCGCATGATGGCTTACTTGGATCAACACTTGATGCTGCCCAAGTTGCATCGGTGGCGTTTTAACCTACGCACGGGCGAGACCCATGAAGAACGTCTCGATGATCGCATTTTGGAATTCGGTATGATTAATCAGCGCTATGCGGGCAAAAAATATCGCTATGCCTACAGCGCGATTCCTGAACCAGGTTGGTTCTTATTCAAAGGCTTCGTGAAGCACGACCTAGCCACCGGCCGCAGTTCATCGTACGAACTAGAGCCTCAGCGTTTTGCGAGTGAAGCGCCGTTCGCGCCGCGATTAAATGCCACTGACGAGGACGATGGCTACTTAGTGAGTTTTGTGAATGATTTAAATGATCGCAGCTCAGAGTGCATACTAATTGATGCTAAGCGCATTGAAGACGGTCCTGTCTGTCGAATTAAATTACCCGAGATGATTTGTGCGGGCACGCATTCAGTGTGGGCTAATGGCGCCGATATTCGTGCGGCTTCAACGCGTGGCTCTGACCGAGCAGCTCGATGATTGTAGCGTCTGCACATCAGCGTCAGGCGTATCGGCGTAGCGGGCACTGGGGTGACACCACGCTTGCGCAACGCTTTGCCGCCAACGTGGCGCAGTTTCCGCAGCGCGAAGCCGTGGTCGACCCCAGTAATCGCGCCGACTTCACGTTTGGAACGCCGCGGCGGCTAACCTTTAGTCAACTCAACGACGAAGTGCAACGCATCGCCGCGGCCCTGATTGAGCAAGGGCTAGGTAAAGACGACGTGGTGTTTGTGCAATTACCCAATATTGTTGAGCTCTTGGCCATGTATTTCGCATGTGCTGAGATTGGCGCGATTATTAGCCCCATTCCGGTAGTGTATCGCGAGCACGAATTGGCTTCCCTACAGGCGAGCATAGCGCCTAAAGCGTATGTGTTTGCGCACTCGAAAAACAGTTTTGACTTTCTGGCGGCGGCTCGCAAAGTGTTTGCGCCTGAATTGCCTTTGCTGGCGTTTGGCGAAATTGACGACGGGTCTGTGGGCAACCTCTCAACTTATTCGCCAAAAGCCGATGTATTGACCGAGAAAACTCGACCTCTTATCAATGCGGATGATGTGATCACCTTGTGTTGGACTTCTGGCACCACAGGCACGCCTAAAGCCGTGCCACGCAGCCACAATCACTGGTTGGCCATAGCGCCGATCACCACCGCGGCGGCTGGTTTGCAGCCAGGCGACGTTTTGCTTAATCCTTTTCCGATGGTCAATATGGGCGCGATTGGGGGCGTAATCATGTCCTGGTTGCTCGGTGCCGGCACAATCGTCCTACACCATCCATTTGATCTTGGCGTTTTTATGCAGCAGATCCAGCAGGAGCGTCCGCATTTTACCCTAGCACCACCCGCCATCCTCAATATGTTGTTGGCGAATCCAGAGCTTGCGCAACACTTTAATGACTCGTCGTTGCGCTCAATTGCATCGGGTTCAGCGCCGTTGGCTCCGACCATGATCAGAGGGTTTCAAGAGCGCTTTGGCATTGGTATCGTGAACGTGTTTGGTTCCAACGAAGGTATGTCGATGGCGAGCGGCCCCAGTAATGTTGCCGATCCAGACTTGCGCGCCTCATATTTTCCAGCTCATACACAGTATCCAACTTTGTATGCGCCGGCGACAGCGGCTGATGCGTGTGCTCATATTCAGATGCGCATCGTTGATGTGGAGTCGCGCGTGCCGATTGTGAGTGATGGCAGAGCGGGTGAGTTAGAAATAGTGGGCCCTACGGTTTTTGCAGGCTATCTCAAGACGGGTGAATCGCCCGCAACAAACAATCCCTTTACGGTGGACGGTTATTTCAAAACGGGTGA
>CAYOXK010000153.1:0-4215 GCA_964407915.1 uncultured Gammaproteobacteria bacterium | reverse complement strand
GTTATCGCCAAGCTGTGCTTTTACGGTTTCGCGTAATCGCCGCCCTGCCATGGTGGTGACCTCTGCCGGTAGGGCGATAATGGCGAGTTGGCCTATTTGGGCAACCGTTATCGAGCGGATTTGTGATTGCAGTGGTGGCTCGCCTGAGCCTGTTTCAAACAGGATTGCTTTGGGGCGTTGGCATTGCCTTACGGCTTCGGTCCACTTGGGCGCGCCCGTTAAAAAGCCAATTAAAAAGTCGAGCACAACGCTTTGCTCGGTCATGCCCTCTCGGAATAAAAAATGTCCGCCGCCGTCTTCGGTAGAGCCGCCCGCGAATGCGTAGCCGTATGCCGATGGGCAGGTGTGCTGCGTGCCTGATTGGGTGAACTCGTCTTGCACTTCAAAGTGCGATAGGTCTACGTATATTTGGCGGTAATCAATTTTGCCTGTGAGCAACTCGCTGGCATTCGCGAACAGCTCAACCGCTGCGTCTACTTGGCGCTGGCCAATGATTTGCGTGCTGGCAAAGTCGTCGGCACCGGGGCCGGTGTTATCAAGGTTAAGGTTGGGCGTTACATCACCTGCGTTGGCGTTAGCAAACGCGGCCACAAACTCATTGTTTTGATGATACGTAACCCCTTGTGCGCGTTCTACGTGCAACGAGGCAAAGCCTTTATGGTCCCCCGAAATAAGTCGATTAAAATAGGTCATCGACGTGGGGTGAACCGCATACCAATTTAACAAGCCGATGGGGCCGCTGGGGTCGGTAAACTTGAGCAGCGTCATGTCTTTGTCGATGGTGTCGGCGTAGCGCGCACGCTCGGCTGCTGGGTTTTGTTGGTAGGCATTCAGCGAGCGATTGATGCCGGCGTTCTCAACGCGGCCTTGATTGATGGCAATATTGCCGGGCTGTAAGCTGTTGTGCGCGATGCTAATGGCCTCAACAATGCCATCCACAATATTGTTGAAATGCTCGGGGTAAAACCCGCCATCCAAGCCGAGGTCCGTTCGCGAGTGCCAATAGCCCGTGGGGGCTGCGTGGGTATGGGTGGCGCTTAAAATCACGTTGTTGATTTGATACGTATCGCCATATAAGGCCTGCAGCTTATCCACCACTTCTAAGGTAATGTGATGCTCGATGCTGCCGATGTCGGCACTCACAAACACAATGCGCTGGGTGAGCGCTTTATTGGCCACAATAAATGCGCGCGCCTTTTGCCGCGTGTGAATGCCTTCGCCGATTTGATCGTCGCGGCTAAAGCCCCAAAGCTGAACGCCGTACGCGGGCCCAGTAATGTCGGCCATGCCGCGGCCAATGCTGTATTCGTATTGTGTATTGCCGTGGGCGTTAAACGAATATAAAGCGGTAATTAAAACCAGCCTAATGATGAGGTTGCGGGTGTTGATCATAAGGCCGGTTTGTGTGTGCTTATTTTATGGGGGTATTGGGTTTAATTGCCGATGTGCTGATCTAAGAATTTTAATACCGCTGCATACTGGGTTTGGCGGTTTTCTAAATTGTAGGGCCCGTGGCCCGCATCGCTAATCAGCAGCGATTGATATTGCTTGCCGGCTTTGTCGAGCGCCTTGGTCATCGATTTATAATGCGATTTAGGGGTAACGATGTCTTGGCGCCCGTGAATGATGAGTAGCTCAGACTCCAACTGGTGTGCCACATACAAGGGCGATTGAGCACGCAAAGCGTCTTCGTCGGTGCCCACCACGCGGCGTACATACGCGTCGCCTCCTCTATACAGAGTGGCCACGCCGCTGTCTTCAATAGTGGTTAAGTCGTATAGCCCAGCCGAACCAATCGCGCATTTATACAGAGTGGGTGCTTTAACCGAAGCCATCATCGCAGCATACGCCCCATAGCTGTGCCCATAAATACACACGCGGTCGGGATCGATACTGTGCGAGGCTAATACCGACTCGGTAGCATCGATAATATCGTCGATCATTTTGCCACCCCACTCGCGATGGCCCGCAATTTTAAACATATGGCCATAGCCACCGCTGCCTCTAAAGTTGGGTTGCAGTACGGCGTAGCCTCGATTAGCAAGTAGCTGCACTTCCCAATCAAAGTCTGGATAGTCGCGAACCCCCAACGGCCCGCCGTGGGGTAATACCACTAACGGCGCCTTGGCTGAGCCGTTGTTTGCTTTGGGCATGGTTAAATACCCATGCAGTTCAAAACCATCGCTTGCGGTGGTTTTAACGGCTATTTTGGGCTGCATGTCGCGGGGGTCGATCCACGAGTAATTAGCCGCTAAAAATTTGGCCTCTTTGGTTTGCGCATTAAATTGATAATACTCGCCGGGGTTAACCGCGCTGCTCACATGCACAACCGCAATCTCGCCATCATTAGATATATTCTCGATGGCCACCGTTTGCCCACCAAACGCGTTGCGCAACATTTTATGCAGGGTCATTACTTTGGAGTCTGACTCGGCGTCGTAATGGTAGGCCGCCTGCGCTGGAAAACTGATGCCCACAACCACCTCGTTATTGTGGTCGGTAACCCAGTCTTCAATATCCGCCTCAAGATCGGTAAAGAGCGCACGGATGGTTTGGTCTCTGGGTTTGAGTTCAAAAATAGTATCTAACCCAGATTCTGGATTGCGGGCATGCAGGTAAACTTTATCGCCCTTGCGGCTATTGCCAACCACCTTGATATCGCTCGCTTCAAAATCGAACGCTTCTTCAATGTCTTGCCATGGTGCCTCTTTGTCGGCCCTGAACACCGAGCGAAGATACGAGTCCTCGTTAAGATAGGTAGCAAAATTTATGTTGCCCGACCTACCCGCATAGAGGTCGGCACCTGGTATCTCCACAGTTTCGACCTTGCTTGAGCGTCCGTTAAAGACGTTCATTTTGCTCACCACAGGGTTGCGTTGGCGTGTGTCGTAGTACACCCGGCCTCTTTTCTCCCACGGGTGTTCGGCTATCAAGATGTCTTTTGGGTCATCGTCTAATAGGCTAATGATCTCGAAGCTCGCCCAACTACTTTCGCGATTGCTGATTCGGGTGCCGGTTTTTTCGTCACTCGCGCGCATACCCGCGAGAATTTCGGATCGGCTGCCATCGATATTAATACCAAAGATCTCGCCGGTTCCCATAGGCCGATCATTTTCAATGTGTTTTTGGGCAAAACTATAAACGAGCCGGTCGTTACTCACCCATTCATAATTGCGCACCTCGTTAAAAGGGCCAGGATTAACGCCCGTTACTGGGGCCCCCGTGCTTAGCTCAAGCACTTTCATGAAAATACGTTCGTTCTCGCGCAAGCGGGCCGCCAGATGTTTGCCGTCAGGCGACAGCTTCATGTCTACAAAATCGCTGTGTTTAAGGAAGTCGTCCAGCGGAATCTCTTTGGCGACCGCTGAATGGCAAACTATACAAAGCATGAAAGTGAGGCACGCTAACCGCGCAGTGGATGATCTGTTCATCGTGAGTACGTTTGAGAGGCGGTTTGGTTTAAAAACCGTATGTTTAAAAATCGTAGCGCAAGCAACAATGCACTAAGGTAACATTTAGGCTGACCCAAAGCGAAGAAAACGCTTTAGTCATCTGATAAGCACGCATCGAGTAGACTGGGTATAGCTAAATATTAACCCATAAATTGCCATGCTGTGCATCTCGCGGCGAACAACAGGCTCATTGCCACAATAAATTTTCACACCAAGCCCGCCTATATCTGCTCTAATCGAGCTCGTTCCAACCAACTCATACTGATTTCCTATGCTAAAAAAAATACTCTACGCACTGCTCGTTGTACTCGTTGTGGCGGTTTCGCTTATTTACCTTACAGGACATGGCTTTTTAATTACCGCCGCGCAACGCGTTTATTTGCAGGGCAATTCCACCGCCAATATCAACGACCACGAACAGTTTTATACGCGCACTATTGAAGCAGGCACGCCGATGCTGTTGCCTGTGCATCCACAGGTAAATAGTCAGGAGTTGTCGCCAGAGTTTGCCCAAGAAGTTGAGGCGCAAAAAGTAGCCGCGTTCTTGGTTATTCAAAACGGGCAAGTGGTGAGCGAACGCTATTTCAATGGGTATAACGACCGCAGCAAAACCAATTCGTTCTCGATGGCCAAAACGGTGCTTACCATGTTAGTGGGTAAAGCCATTGAAGATGGCTACATTGAGTCTTTCGACCAGCCAATCACCACCCTGCTGCCTGAATTCGCTAACGACCCTTTGGGCAGCAAAGCTACTTTGGCGAAT
>CAYOXK010000152.1:0-4325 GCA_964407915.1 uncultured Gammaproteobacteria bacterium | reverse complement strand
TGCGACTGCATGGACGCAGGAGGTAGAGCAACGCAGGAGCAGTTGCCGAGATGCGAGAGAGCGATGTTGTCCGACTCGTGATCCCCGCGAAGGCGGGGTGATGATACTGGAGTGACATTTTCTCCCGCCACAAGGCCGACCTGTACAACCCCACCTGCTCCGATATGCATTCGCAACCCAAAAGCGCTGATTTACACTAAAACGTGTCTCCTATTTACATTGACACGAGCCGATGTCCACTTATACTTCTAAGAAGATCTCGGGTGTGCTCGCAACGTTTAATCCGTTGCACCGCGCTTGAACTGGGAAGTTGGTTAAATTCCAACACTGCCCCCGCAACGGTGTTCATGTCACTCAGTGATGCGTAAGTCCGGAACCGGCCCAAAACTCGTCTAGAGCGTGATCTTGACCGTTGATGGAGCGGAGGGCTACCATCCAAGGGTTTTCGCTGTTTTGGGTGTACACTCGCCCTTTTCGCGCTCTCCTTTGATTCCTCGCTTTGTCACCTTTGTTTGCACGATAAGCCTCGCGTTTATTGCGCAAAAAACTATTTCTAAAAGGTGATTCTAATGAACCATAAATCTAATTCTGCTGCCGTTTTGGCCGCGTCCTTTACGCTTTACTTCGGTTTTAGCTTACCCACCATGGCCGTCGACGAAATCATCGTGACAGCCAAGGGAGGCCAAACATTGGCCGATGTGTTACCAACTTCGCATGTCTTGACCTTAGAGGACATTGAGCTTGCGCAAGCTCAAGACCTCGCCCAACTACTAGATTCTATCTCGGGACTCAGCGTTCGCGATTCGGGTGGGCGCGGATCAGTTACGAGCTTGTTTGTGCGCGGTACCACCAATTCACAAATTATCGTTTTAATCGACGGTGTACGCGTCGGTAGTGCCACGCTCGGTTCCGCTGCACTTAACAGCTACCCAATTGAAGCCATCGAACGCATCGAGGTAGTCAAGGGACCGCTCGCTGGCATTTATGGCGCCGACGCGGCTGGCGGAGTCATTCAACTTTTCACCAAAAAGGGCGGCGACGGTCGCGGCTCAGCACGAGTCGTAGTGGGCAATGATGGCTTGCTCGAGTATGGCGTGGCTCTGCATCAAGAAGGCGATTCCTACTCATTTCATATCAGCGCCGACGCCGAAGAAACCGATGGCATTGATCGAACCAGCATCCTCTCTGGTGGCAATGACGATCGCGATGGATTTGAAGAAACCGCATTTAGTTTAGGCGGCTTCTGGCAAGCAAGTGAGGGCACTCACGTTAAACTCTCAGTGCTCGCCAGTGATAACACCGCTGCGTTTGATAATACTTTTGGCGAAGATATTGGCGACTCCAGCGATACCAAGACTATGAGTACAGCGCTGCAGGTCGAAAGCGCTCTGTCCTCAGCGCTCACGTGGACCACGACACTTGGAATCAACGAAGACGAAGTAGATACTTTTAGCTCGTTTCCGTCCTTATTCAAAACCGAGCGAGACAGCCTTGGTACCGAGTTCGCTCTCGCTGTGGGCAGCCAGCATCACATTACCGTGGGTGCTGACTACTACTCTGAAAATATTGTATCGAGCACAAATTTTCCGGTAGATGAACGCGACAATTCAGGCGCTTTTGCGCAACTTCAATCACAGCTTGGCGCTTTTCAATTTTTGGGGTCTTTGCGCTACGATGACAATTCAGCCTACGGAGATGAAACCAATGGCAGTGTTGCGTTGAACTATGACATTGATGACAGCACACGAATTGTAGCAAGTTACGGTACGGCCTTTGCTGCCCCGTCATTTAACTTTTTGTACTTCCCTTTCTTCGGCAACGAAGATCTGTTGCCCGAAGAATCTACATCGGCAGAAATAAGTTTACTAGGCAATTCGGGCAACGTGGACTGGCGGGTCTCTTTTTACGACACCGAAGTAGAGAACCTGTTTAGTTTTAATCCTGCGACTTTCTTGGCGGCCAATATTGGCGCTGCGGAATTACGCGGAATGGAGGTCGAGGCAACTCTAAACCTAGCCGATTGGAGGTTGGGGGCCACATTGGATCTACTGCAAGCCAGCAATCGAGATACAGGTGCTAAACTCGATGACCGAGCCGAGCATACGATTAGGTTCAGCGCAGCACGCGACTTTGCTCGTTGGGGCGTTCGATTCGACGTTAAAGGCGAAAGCAATCGATTTGATTTAGGCGGCCAAGAACTGACCGGCCACGTATTGTTCGACGTAAGCGCCCATTATCAAATCAGCGAGAAACTCAGTTTGCTCGCCAGCATGCGTAATGTCTTTAACCAAGATTACACCCTAGAACTCATTGGCTTTGGCGAGCGCTACCTTACCCAAGGGCGGCAATCCAAATTGAGCTTGCGGTATGCTTTCTAACTAAACCACGGCCATTAAGGGATATCCGCCAATGCGCACTCGTCTTGCGATTATATTGAGTCTACCGCTCGCCTTTGCGGCCGCGATCATGTTTGGCTCGATATCCCTTGATCTTGCCCATGATTGGCAAACCTTGTTAAGCGATGAGGTATCGCGCACGCAAATCGTCTTGCAACAAATTCGCCTACCGCGAGCGCTGCTCGCGGCTTTAGTCGGAGCCATGCTCGCCATGTGCGGTGCGGCTACCCAGGGACTATTTCGCAACCCCCTCGCAGACCCCTCTTTAATTGGCGTTACAGCGGGAGCCTCGGCCGGTGCCGCCACTATGATCTTTTTTGTAGGTCAAGCACAGTGGTTGCAAGGCACTACGGGCATCACTTTAATATCGCTCGGAGCGTTTGCGGGCGGCGCCATTACGGTGGCTATTGTGTACCGCTTGGCTACTTCTGAGCAGGGCACTTCGGTGGCCACCATGCTCTTGGCCGGTATTGCGGTAACTGCGATTGCGGGAGGCTTGACCAATTTGGTGGAGTTTTTCGCTAACAGCGAAATGTTGCGGCGTATTAGCTTATGGCGCATGGGCGGCTTAGACGGTGCAAATTATGAACGCGTTGCGTTTGCGCTTATAAGCGCTGCTGTTGTGTTGTTCAGCCTGCCGCGTTTTAGCACCGCTTTAAACGCACTATTACTAGGGGAGTCGGAGGCGCGACATTTGGGTATTTCCGTACAGACAACTAAAATCAGTATTATCTTGATTGTTGCTTTGGGGGTTGGTGCATCCGTTGCACTGGCTGGCACCATCGCCTTCGTGGGTCTGATCGTCCCTCATATCGTGCGTATTTTAGTTGGCCCGAACCATACTCTTTTACTGCCACTCTCGGCGGTGGGCGGAGCGTCTCTACTGCTGATGGCCGATACCGTAGCCCGCACCGTGGTTGCCCCCATCGAACTTCCCGTAGGCCTAGTGACTGCATTTCTCGGGGCGCCCTTTTTTATATCCTTATTGCGTAACCGACACCGCCTGTTTGGCGTTGATTGAAGAGCAAACTGGTAACAACGAATGCCCACCCAAACCAGCCCCACTAGTTCAACGGTGCTACGCGCGCAGAGCGTGAGTATTCGTGCGCCAAAATCAGCTGACTTGATCGTTGACTCAGCGAGTTTTGCCGTGCACGCAGGCGAGATCGTCGCCATTATTGGCCCCAATGGAGCAGGCAAATCAACCTTGCTGAGTTGTTTAGCGGGCAGCCGAGATTACACTGGCGAGCTAGAGTTTGTGGGTATTACGCAACACACAAAACTACGCGCTCGACAAGTGGCTACCCTCCCCCAAATCAGCTCTCTGAGTTTTCCGTATCAGGTTGAAGAAGTGGTGATGCTCGCTCGCATACCGCACGAATCGGGCTATGCTCAAGATCGAATCATCGTAGGCGAAGCCCTCGCGATGATGGACATTAGTTATTTGGCCAAGCGGCTCTACACGGACCTTTCAGGCGGTGAAAAGCAGCGCGTGCAACTGGCACGGGTTTTTGCGCAGATCTGGCGCACCGAAGACATATCTGGCGAGGAAGATTCACATCGACTCTTACTTCTCGATGAGCCAACCTCGGCGCTCGATTTAGGGCATCAAGCCGACTTGATGCGCGCGGTAAAAGACTTTAGCTCCGAAGGCGTAGCCGTGGTGATGGTGATGCATGACATTAATTTAGCAGCGCGTTACGCCGACCGAGTACTGGCTTTGCAATGCAGTCAAGTGATGGCGTTCGGCGAAGTCAACGAGGTCATTACTAAGGCTAATATGGAGGCTTTGTTTGGCACTCACCTCGACGTAAGTTATGACCCACGCAGCGGCACGCCCTACGTCGTGCACCGTTGAACAAATCTATGTACATACTTTTTAAACACAGTCTGTCAAAACCGAATAGCGCGGGTGGCATAAAAACCTTG
>CAYOXK010000151.1:0-4384 GCA_964407915.1 uncultured Gammaproteobacteria bacterium | reverse complement strand
TAGCCAAGCGGTCAATGACTCTACACTGGTTAATGGTGTAGCGTCCTTCGCTAATAAAAATCATCAGTTTATCGTTGCAAGCATGACAGAAAATGGCAATGACGCTGATTTTAAAGGAGGTAAGGTTCTGCCCTCGAGCTTCGAAAGAAGACGCACCGAAGTCAACTATCGTTTTCAGTCTGGACCGCATGCTATGGGCTTGGGTTATACACGCAATGACACAGGCCACGCGGGGACACCAGCATTACCCATGGACATAGACTATTTTGATGGCGATCTGTTAAATGCGTCTTACACCTTTGATGGGCTCGATTGGGTCCTAAAATCGCGGCTTTACGCAAGCTCGCTAGAGCACGGCATGACAAACTATCATCTACGCACCGCGCCCGCTAACCCTGCACTGTGGAGAAGAAATACTACATCCTCCAAGAGTACGGGCCTGACCTTAAGTGGCCAGCATGAGGATGCATTGGGCACCTGGTTGTTGGGGATCGATTATTTTGATGCAGACCACGACGCACTCATCGACAACCCCAACAATGCCGCATTTTTTGTAGAAGGCTTTAACGATGTTTCGCGCGAAACGCTAGGATTATTTGCTGAACGTCAACATCGCTTTACGGACAAATTACAGGCCGAACTCGGACTAAGAGTAAACCACGTGGATATGTCAGCCGACCCAGTAGACGGCACACCCGCACGCATGATGCCTCCCGCAATGATGCTTCGGGATAGTTTCAATAGCAGTGATCGCAACCATATAGACACCAACGTGGACATCGCTGCTAAGTTTTGGTTGCAACAGTCAGAATCACTGTCTTGGTACGCTGGCATTGCACAAAAATCACGCGCACCGTCGTACCAAGAACGCTATTTGTGGTTGCCCCTGCAATCAACTGGTGGCTTGGCGGATGGGTTCACTTATATCGGCAATCTCAACTTAAAATCCGAACAGTCTACAGAAGTCGAGTTTGGTTTCGATTTTATTGATAGGCGGTTCTCAGTGGCCCCTCGGGTCTTTTGGCGCAAGGTAGACGACTTTATTCAAGGGACTCCCACGCGCAACGTGGCCGCGAACATGTTCGTACAGATGATGAATACGAGCACGGGGTCGAGTAACCCATTACCACTGCAGTTCAATAATGTCGATGCAAAAATGTACGGCGTGGATCTCGACTGGCGCTACCGCTTCAACGAGCGCTGGTCCTTGAGCGGTTTGGCAAACTATGTCCGAGCAAAGCGCACCGACCAAACAGACAACTTATATCGGATCGCTCCCCCGAATGTCAGTGTAGCCATCGATTACGCAACGAAGCGCTGGAGCGCGAACTTGGAAGTGCTCGCTTATGCAAATCAGAATAAAGTGAGTGCCTTTAATAACGAAAAAACCAGCGAAGGATATCAACTGCTGAACATCGGTGCGTCGCTACAATTGACCGAGAATTTTCGCGTTTCGGCAGGGGTTCAAAACCTACTAGACAAGCAATATACAGAGCACCTTGCCGGCAGTAATCGGGCGCAAAATCCAGATCTGATGCTAGGTGTGGGACTGCCCGGTTACGGTCGTAACGCCTTTGTCAAAGCCGATTATAGGTGGTAGTTACTGATTACTATTCACCTGTACGCTGATTAAAAAGAGCATCCATGGTCTTACAAACGTCAGACGGTGAGTTTTGTTAACAAAGCAATGCGTGCCCTTCTCAAGCTCAATATACTCGCAAGGTTTATCAAGCTTTTTAAGGGCACGCGCCAAGTTCTTACGACTCCGACGCCTCTTTATCTTTAGTCTGCTGAACAATCATCTTTTTGTACCGGCTCTTCCATTGTTTTTTGGCCATATCTTGTAAATCCACAATTTGATCCGTTTCATCCACAATCTCCGCCCCGAGCAAGGTTTCGACCACATCCTCCATCGTCACTAAGCCCGCCATACCGCCATAATCATCAATGACCACGGCTATGTGCTCTCGCTTTATGATGAAGTCATTGAATAACTGAAAAATGCTGTAAGTTTCTGGCACCGAGATAATATCGCGCTTGAAATGGCTCAAAGCCCGATCACTGTCCTCATCGATTAAGTGCTCTAGCACTTCATCCTTTAAAACATAACCTACATAGGTTTCGTCTGCGTCGCTTTCTTTAAGGGGAATACGCGAAAACACTAAGTTCTCTTGTAGATCGTAAAAAGTGCGAGCCGTCATTGTTTGCGGCGCGGCCACCACCACTGTCCGCGGCGTCATCACGTCTTTGACCTTGTAGTTTTTAAAGTGCAACAAATTATGAATAAACTTGCTTTCGGCCTCATCCAAAGTGCCCTCTTGCGAACCGATTTGCGCCATCGCCAGGAAATCTGTTCGACTAAAAACATTTTTCTCCTTGCCTGAATTAAATGCGCTGGTGACTAACTGGCATACCCAAATTATCGGGTAAGTAGCTTTGATCACAAAATTTAAGCTGCGTACGGTGAATGGTGCAAGAAACCGCCAGTTGTTAGCGCCAATTGTTTTAGGAATAATTTCGGAAAGAATGAGTATCGCCGCTGTCATTACCGCAGGCACGAGTAAACCCGTAATCAAGGGATTACTGTCGGCCCAAATTTTAGTAGCCTCTTGACCCACCCCGATGGCTCCTGCCGTGTGGGCAATGGTGTTGACCGTTAAGATGGCCGCCAAGGGGCGATCGATATTCTCTTTAAAGTCCTTAAGAATAAATCCAACTTTGCCACCTTCGTTGAGCTTTACCTGCATGTACGAGGGTGAAATACTGAGTAGTACCGCTTCCCATAGTGAACACAAAAATGAAAACAAAATGGATATTGCAGCGAACGCGAGCAGTGTGGTTAACATCTAGTAAGTTATCTCCTAAGAGTAAATTGGCTGAGGCGCAGGATTATTGACTACTAGCTCTCCTCGCAGGGTGCAAAGTATATCGAAGTGGCTGTGAGTCGCAATGGCAAAATTGTGATTGGTCGCGCGCGGATGAACCCTAGCTTGTTTGATTATATTCTGTTTCTTCGTTCCTGACGTTCAAGTACCTCCCCCCGCATACAGCGCGGGGCTGCCTTAGGCAGTTCAAAATCGTTCCTGACGATTTTGTAGAACAGGGGTTCTCATCAATTCCTCCGAACTCACCATATAAAAAAACCGGCTGTTAGCCGGTTTCTCTATATGGCGCGCCCGGAGGGATTCGAACCCCCGACCACTTGGTTCGAAGCCAAGTACTCTATCCAACTGAGCTACAGGCGCGTAACTCTTTCTGAATCCTCAATGCAACTGAATTCTTGCTTCAGTTTAGCATCACGGATAGAGCACTCCGTACTCTATTATTCGTCTCATCCATGAGACTCACCCCTTAAAAGGGGCTGCCTGCGGCAGTGCAAATTCGCTCCAGACGAATTTGTCAACTGAGCTACAGGCGCGTAACTCTTTCATCATCCCATGCAGCTTAACTAGTCAGGCTAGTTCAACTTTACGCACTTAACCCCTGATGCTTGAGCGCGAGAGTATAAAAGATGCTTACGCTAATTTCGACATCTACTTCAGTGTTTTTATAATGGTTACGTATAATCTGCCCCTTATGCAAACTCAGTACCTAAAAAAACGTGTCGGCGCCTAACTTTAAAGAGCTCGAAACACAGTTGCACAGCGTGCAGTGCCGTGATGAATCTCGCCTGCGCAAACTGTATGCAAGGGCTAGACAGGAACAGAAACCTGAGCTTATGGTGGAACTGCAGAAAAAGGTGACTACCTCTCTGCGCCTCACCAACAACTTTGCCGCCTTATCCACCGAGTTCGCATACCCCAAAGAGCTGCCGATTAGCGCGCGCAAGGATGAAATCAAGCGTGCCATTAGCAATCATCAAATTTTAATACTCGCTGGCGACACAGGCTCAGGCAAAACCACACAACTACCCAAGATATGTTTAGAAGCGGGGTTCGGATGCCGTGGCTTAATTGCGCACACCCAACCACGTCGACTCGCTGCGCGCACAGTAGCGAGTCGCATCGCAGAAGAAATTGGCTGTGAGCTTGGCGAACGGGTTGGTTATCAGATTCGCTTTAAAGACCTTAGTGGCGAGCATACACAGCTTAAACTGATGACGGACGGCGTGCTCCTCGCGGAGTTTCAACGCGACCCGTGGTTAAGCCGATATGAAGTCATTATTATTGATGAGGCCCATGAGCGCAGCCTCAATATCGATTTTATTTTAGGTCTACTCAAGCCACTGCTTAGAAAGCGCAGCGATCTAAAGCTAATAATAACGTCAGCCACCATTGATCTTAATTCGTTTGCCCAATACTTCAAGCAAGACGATCAAGTTCCACCCGTTATTGAAGTGTCGGGACGCACCTACCCTGTTGAGGTTCACTATCTCAGCGAAGAC
>CAYOXK010000150.1:0-4390 GCA_964407915.1 uncultured Gammaproteobacteria bacterium | reverse complement strand
TGGTTATTTCTCCGCGTTCATTACTACCCTGAAACCCCGCGACCACAACGATTGTATCGTTCTCTAAATCTTCAACAATGCGCTGACCATCAATATCCAAGATTCGCGCTTTAGAGTAAACATTGTCAGTACGAATGCTCACTTGCGCGCCCGTATAGGACTTGGCGTGCAGACCGAGCTCATGCAGCGCCATGGTCAGCAACGCGATAGTAACTTGCTCGCCCGTGGAGATTAACACGTCCATTTCGCGCGGGCTCGGCGACTCAGACAAATCATGTGCAAGCGCAATCAGTCTATTAGTCTCTCCGCTCATGGCCGAAACAACGACAACCAACCGTTCATCTAGAGCCCGCTTGGCTTTCAAGTGAGCGGCCACCGCTTTAATTCGCTCGATGGAACCTACCGAAGTCCCTCCAAACTTCTCCACAATCGTCAGCACGGTCAAACCCCAACACTCAGGGTGTGACCCATTGTCTCAACAGACTCAAATACAATCCTAGCCCACAATGCATTAGCACTGCCGACCCAGCTTAAACGTAAAATCATAAGACCTATCCTTGCTCTTCAACCCACGCACTTACCTGAGCAAGCACCGTATCCAAATCCGCAACATTGGGCACGCCGCCCTCCGCCATATCAGGGCGGCCACCACCTCGCCCCCCCACTAAGCCCGTTATATGCTGTATCAATTTACCGGCCGGGTACTGCTTGGCAATTTCAACCGACACGCCCGCCACCAATATAGGCTTATCGTCTAAGTCTGAAGCCAACACCACGATGCCCTTGGCCTGTTTATTCTTAAACTGCTCAACCGTTTCTCGCAGCAGTGATTTATCTGCGCCTTGGAGCTTGCGAGCCAGTACGGCTACCCCATTTATTTCGACAGTATCGGCCGCTAAATCAGCACCACCTTGCCCACTCGCAACTAATTTTTGCAGTTGCTTCTTATCGGTCTCAAGCGCTTTTAGATTATCTAATACCTGCCCAATTCGCTCTACCAACTTTGCCGGCGTGGTTCGTAGCTCATCGGAGGCCGCACGCAACACGGCTTGTTGCTCGTTAACCCACTTAAACGCGCCCTCTTGCGTAACCGCTTCTAAGCGCCGCACACCCGCTGCAATACCCGACTCTGAAACTATTTTAAACAAACCAATTTCAGATGTGTTATCCACATGCGTGCCGCCACAGAGCTCCAACGAATAATCTCCCATAGAAATCACACGAACTTGCTCACCATACTTCTCGTCGAAGAGCGCTTCAGCGCCAGCCGCCTTAGCGTCAGCAATGGCCATTATCGCGGAGCTCACAGGTAACTTAAGAAATATATTTTGATTAACTTTGCGCTCGACTTCGGCTATCTGTTGCGAGGTAACTGGCCCCTCATTAGCAAAATCGAAGCGTAGACGGTCTTGATTAACCATAGAGCCACGTTGCTGCACATGACCGCCTAGTACCTCTTTCAACGCTGCGTGTAGTAAATGCGTAGCGGAATGGTTAGCGGCCGTCGCAAAACGCGCCACAGCATCCACAGACACGGCAACCGCTTCGCCTGCCTTCAGCACACCGGAATCAATTGTACCGATGTGTAAAAAGGCGCCATTTGGCAGCTTGCGACAATCGCTCACGCGCATTTCGCCTGAAGCACCCTTTATAACGCCACGGTCGCCAACTTGGCCGCCCCCTTCAGCATAAAAAGGGGTGGTATCCAATGCTAACCCTACTCGACCATCCTCAAGGGTCGTCAAGGCCAAGATCGTCGCCTCTGCACTTAGCTGTTTGTAGCCAATGAACTCAGTTTCTCGTTGTACATCTATGTTGATCTCATCGTTCACGGCGAATTGACTGTTAGATTTAGCTTGAGCGCGTTGTTGCTGCATACGCGCTTCGTAACCCGTCATATCTAAACTAAGGTTACGTTCCCGTGCAACATCGGCTGTTAAATCAACCGGAAAGCCATAAGTGTCATACAGTAAAAAGACGAGATCGCCAGGCACTTCATCGCCTGTTACCTCAGTCATCTTTTGCTCGAATATCTTCAGGCCGTTTTCGAGAGTTTCAGCGAAGCGCAGCTCTTCCTTTTTAAGCGCTTTTGCAATTTTTTCTTGGGCCGCAACAAGCTCTGGATAAGCATCGCCCATCTCGGCTACAAGCGTAGCAACCAACTTGTAAAAGAATGGCGAACTAGCTCCCAATTGATAGCCATGGCGAACCGCACGACGAATAATTCGTCGCAAGACATATCCGCGCCCTTCATTGGAGGGCGTGACCCCATCCGCTAACATAAAAGAACAAGAGCGAATATGATCAGCAATCACTCGCACCGAATGATGCGTCCGATCGTCAACGCCCACCACCGTACAAATAGTCTGGATCAGATTGCTGAACAAATCGATTTCATAATTGTTGTTAACCCCTTGCATGACCGCAGCTATGCGCTCTAGACCCATACCGGTATCAACAGAAGGCTTTGGTAACGGGGTTAAGGTGCCGTCTTTGTCACGATTAAACTGCATGAAGACAAGATTCCAGATCTCTATATAACGATCGCCATCCTCATCGGGTGTGCCTGGAGGTCCTCCCCAATATTGCGCGCCATGATCGTAAAATATCTCACTGCAAGGTCCACAGGGCCCAACATCGCCCATCGCCCAAAAATTGTCCTTTTCGCCTATTCGAGCAAACTGTGCAGGGTTTACGCCAATCTCATCCAACCAAATGGCTGCGGCTTCGTCGTCTTTCTCGTAAACTGTCACCCATAGCTTTTCGGGAGGGAGTCCCAACTCTTGGGTGAGGAACGTCCATGCAAATTGAATCGCTTCGCGCTTAAAATAATCTCCAAAGCTGAAATTGCCCAGCATCTCGAAAAAGGTGTGGTGGCGCGCCGTGTAGCCCACGTTTTCAAGATCGTTATGTTTACCGCCAGCCCGCACACAGCGCTGTGAAGTAACGGCACGTTGGTAATGAGTTGCCTCATTGCCTAAAAAAACATCTTTGAATTGCACCATGCCCGCATTGGTAAACAACAGCGTGTTGTCGTTGCCGGGCACGAGCGAGCTGCTGGGCATGATTCGATGCCCATGTTGCTCAAAAAAAGTGAGGAATTTATTACGTATTTCTGCGGTTTTCATTGGTCTTTAACGACTCTCGAAGGCTCTTCTTTTGTGTACCCGATTATTACAAATCATAAATGAGGGTGGAATACATACAAGCAACTATTGTGCCGTATACAGGCAATCTTTATCGCGGTTTTAGGGAATCTCTTTTGCCTGAGCACCGAAAGAGTCGAATAGCTTTTAACTGTTGGTCTCGAGGTCATCTGGCAACAATCCGTCATTCCCGCTCCCTCGTTCGTTTTCCCCGCGCATCGCTACAGGGACGCAGCGAGTAGTGCAACGCAGGAGCCGTTGCCGAGGCGGGAATCCATTCCCTCGTCATTCCCGCGCAGGCGGGAAACCATGTTTTCGCATTATGGTAGGAAATGGGTCCCCGCATTCGCGGGGATGACGAACGAGAGGGCGGAGATGACAGAGAAGATGGCCGTGAAAATGACAGAGGGGATGACGAATCTGCCCACCCTCTGTGCCAGATTGCCTAATCGATGGCTATCGCGGGGCACACATTTTGAATGATACTGGCGGTAAATCCGCGACCTTGTAAAAAGCGTGCGCGCTTTGTCCATTGAGCATAGTCAGCTGGGGACGAGTTGCCAAATTTCTTAGCGTAAGCTTCCCGCGCCAAATCTAACCAATGCGGTGAGGACGGTTCAAGATATTGCTCGATCAGAACTTCATCAACACCTTTTCCATTTAATTCAGCCGCAATCTTAGTGGGTCCAAAGCCCCGTAATGCTCGGTGGCGCACATACGCTTCAGTGAAGCGTTCATCGCTGACCAACCCATCGCCTATCAGTTGCTCGAGAGCGGCGCGAATTTCGCTGCCTGAATAATCCCGCAGCTTGAGCTTTTGCTTAAGCTCATAAACACTGTGTTCGCGGCGAGCTAGCAGATCGACCGCTTTATGAATAATGTTGGTTTGCTGGGTGCTCTTTGGGCTAGCAGCCAGATTGCCCTTACGCTTATCGCCCTGCAGCGGCTTGACCGAAAGTGTTTGCGAAACGTCAAAACCTTCTTCATTAAAATGGGGATGCTCCGGCGACTCATTATCACTGAAGTCTGGCCGGTGCATTAGGCTGAGATCCGAGCGTTCTTTTTTGTTAGTGGTCGACTCGCTATCGTCTAAATGTTTACGTATTTTTCGCGGTGCTTGAATAATTTTCATAAACACTAATCCAATAATGCTTTACTGCTTAATTTTCTTTTTGTTTGGCGACCCAACCCAACCTCTGTCATTCCCAACCAACCTCTGTCATTCCCAACCAACCTCTGTCATT
>CAYOXK010000149.1:0-4458 GCA_964407915.1 uncultured Gammaproteobacteria bacterium | reverse complement strand
TAGATTGCATCAAAGTAAAAAAATGGGTTATTCATTTCAGTCACCACTTTGGTCACAATCGCGTTGGTTTCCGTGATCCCGATGTGTGCTTTAAAATGATCGATCATCTCTGTATTGTCAGCACCAAGCTCGTGGTGTGCAATCAGATAGTTGCGTATCCGATCCTCCCAATTGAGCGCGTAGCGTGCACCCATTGGTCGATTAAATCGGTGGATCCATCTTAGAAAAGGCAAACACAAGGTGCGTCCACCCGCACGCCGCACTTTTTCATGAATATAGCCCTCTTCGCCCCCAAAACCTTTAAAGCGTGGGTTTACTCGGGGCCAACAATCACGACGAATGACAAACAGACCGAGCCCCTGCATCGGAATATCAAAAGGAGGATGATCAATGTCGTCGGCTCTAGCGTCCGTGTCCCAACGACCAAACATACCCGCCCCCCAACCTGGGGTGAAATGCGATGATAATGTTGCAAGATCATCGCTGAGCAAGGGTCCCTGCAAAAAATCAGGTGAATCAGGATGCGCGTCAATATAATCAAGTAAACGCTGCAAAGCCTCTGGCACGACCATCACATGCGAATCCATGCACAAAATGTAAGGCGCATGCGTTTGATTTATGAGCGCGAATCGTGACCAAGTGCCCTGAAAATTATCCCCCGGCACATAGCGATAATTAGGCATCCAATCACCTAAACTGCGCAAGGCCTGGGCACAAGCTCCCGTAGGATTGTTGTCGAGTACAACAAACTCGATGTCGTTCAGCACCTCAGGATGATAGAGGCGGATAGCTTGAATGGAAAAGTAAACCCCATCGTAGTCATCGTAGGTAGCCATACCAATACACAATTTGCTTGGGCTTATGGGGCGCGGCGGCAACGTAACAGGTACCAACGCGACAGGTACCTTCACCCTTGCCGTATCGACAGCTTGCTTGAATAGAATAGCCCCACGTAGCGCCAAATCTCGTAGGATAGTTTGCACATCCAAACTTATCTCGTTCACGGAATCAGGAAACGCTTCGCTAAGAGCAAGAATTATGGTGTCAACGCGTTTGCGACCATCACATTGATCGAGGATCAACTTGGTTGCATGATTTATATCAAAACGCAGACCCGTATCACGCTGCCAAAAACGAATCTCGCCGGCCTCTTCTATCAGTTCCCAACCCGGGGCGATCGCAGGTATTAAAATGGCCGAAGCTTTTTTTGTTTCTTTCACAGGCGCTTTGCTCGCGGTCGAATGAATCGTGGTGGGCACGTCGGCTCTACCTTTGTCTCGTTTTGGCAGGTACCGTCTGGCTATAACGTTATACGTGGTGTCGACGCTGGCGACAAGTTGCTCGGTAATCAAACCAGCATGAAATCCACTAAAATCAACTCTTGCCTGATCCCACCACAAATGGTTCCACATGTGCATACTGAGCACATCAGAACAGTCATCATCCAACTGTTCAAACAGACTGCGAATACCCTCGATAGTGCAGGTATGTTTATAAAAATAGTGTTGCGGGACAATATGGACCGCATGCGGTAGTTGTGCGGCTAGGCTGGTGGCTTGCTCACACGAATGTGAGCTCCACGTGCCATCAAAGGAGTGATAACTCGCGGCGAGCCATGCAACGGCAAACTCAGAATTGGGTTCAGCCATTAATAGCGCATTGCATAATGACGGGCCGACTCGCGATGCTTTGCCATCGGCCAGAGTTTGCTCTGCACCAATTACGAAGGAGTGTTCATAGAGCTCGTCTGGTATGGGATTTACAAATAAAGTATCCATATCAGCATAAACACCGCCCTTTTCGATCAATTTTGTCAGTCGGATAAAATCAGCATGATGGGCATAGTCAAGATTCGCACCTTTAATAAATTGACCTTCTCGGTGATTTTGATACGCGGTGCTGTTTTGCACTAGCGGCTCTAATTCCACCTTGATCAACGTTAGCCAGGGCTTGACCAGACCCCAATACTCTCCGTAGGGTTCGTAATGATAATAAAAATAAATAACGGCCGGTTTATTGACTTCAATACACGAATTAAGGCACAAGTAAAAAGCTAGGTGAAAAGGCTCGGTTTGCTCCTTTAGACCGAACACAAAATGAAATAATTTAGGAATCCTAGAACTACGAACGGCGCACTCCAATTGTTCACCGACCACACTCGCACTGTACTTTTGCTGCAGTATTGTGGCGAGCGCCACCGCTTTTTGTTTGGCGGCTTCAGGGTTTTGGGCAACTTGTCGAAGTTGCTGCGCGAGAGAATGCACATCCGCTTGCGCCCAAAGTTGATCAGGCGAGTACGATGCTTCGCGTGCGGTGGCAACCACCGGAATCAGAGCATAACGGGTGTGATAGCTAAGGTCGCTCGGCAAGAAATCCAAATGCCCTCCCCAACCTGTCGCAATCACTGGGTTGGCTGCACCGGCAGCCTCAAACATACCCAAACCCCACCCTTCGGCGTGACTCGCTGACACAAAGCAGTCGCACAGCTCATGCAGTGCGGCAATTTGAGCATCCGTTAGTGTGTGATTAACTACTTTTATATGCGCGGACTTTGCGTACTCCCCTGCCAGCTCTGCCACGAGCTGCTGGGTGTCGTGTTGCTCTGTATCCGCAGCACTTCTGCTTCCCGTTGCCGACGTCTTTAGCACTAGAGACACCGGATCATCCGCACTGAAGGCTTTTAAGTACGCCTGCACCAATGTGGCGAGATCTTTGCGTGAATTCCAAGCATCAATTGAATAAAACGTATAGTTGCCGGATGGCACGCCGAGTAAAGCGCGCACCCGACTTAATACGTCGCTCGCAACAGGCACCGCAGGATTGAGAATATGCGGTACCACCTCGATCGGAATCTCTACTCCTGATTCGGTAAAAACAGTTTGATTAAACGTGCACGGTACGATCACACGATCGGCCTGATTAATGAGTGCGGGGAAATGCTGAGGCAACCGACTGGTCTCCCAGACTGTGTAACCCACATGCTGTTTCCCCTCTTCTTTAAAGTGCGGCCAGTATTCGGGCACCGTGTGCATTACAATGGTTTGATAGTGCTCGCAGGGCTCTAAGCATTGCAACAGCCTATCGACTTGATGCTCATCGTTTAGACATTCGCTAAGCCGTTGTTTAACTTCAAGCTGCGGGTTGGACGTGTTGTACCACGCAACGTAGCCGCGCTTACTCATTACCAAGGGGATCCATTGTATGCGACAGCCGCGGTCCAACAGTGCGGTCAGATAACTGAGCGCAGACAAGCCATAGCCAGACGCCTCGAGCATCGAGTAATACTTTAGCGCCTTAGTACTTACCATCCTAGTTCGCGAAAACACGCGTCGCGTGCAGTTGTGCTGAAGAACACCAGAATATTGTACGAACAATCAACTTCTGAAATTTCAAGCATTTTATTCGCAAGATCAAACAGTGCACGTTCGTCCATTGCCACGAGTTCTGATTCTTTGCGCGCATTGATCCATAACACCTCAGCATGATGCTCAATCAAGAAGCCAATAAGGGCTTCTACGCCTTTAGTATTAACGCTGTTCAAGAGCCCCGGAGCGAACTCAAACAAGCAACATAGGTGCTGCTTATTTTGGTCAATGATTCGCTGCATTCCCTGCAGGACTTTAAGCTCGTACCCTTGCGTATCGCATTTAATGAAGTGAATCGGCTTAGATTGCAATGGCGCATAGTTATCTAATGCGATCTCGACAATGTCTTGGGTCTGTCTGTCTGGGGTAAATGCAACTCGGTGGTCACCCGTATTTGACGCGGATAAATACAAGCGAGCATCACCTGCGCGATCCGCCAATGCGCAGTTTTCAACGACGGTGTTTTTTAACCGATTGAGCTCGATATTGGCCCGCAATAGAGCGAAATTATTCTGCTCCGGCTCAAAACCGACGACCATTCCGGTATCCCCCACTAAATGCGCACAAAGCACTGTGAAGTAACCAATGTGCGCACCAATATCCACCACTGTTTGACCAGGCGAAATCAGCTGGCGCAGTAACTCGGTTTCGGTCCGCTCCCAATGCTGATTTACTTTGATGTAAGAACTAATCATTTGATCGTGCTCATCATCCAAAAACAGAAGGAATGGGCGGGGTTGAACATGAACACGATGGGCAAGGCGATGGCTGCTGCTCCCATTAGGATTTTGGCTGCGTTCAATAAGCTCCCGTTTGATGTATAAGCCCTCGTTAGGTTGTAAGTCGGGGCATTGCAATAGAGCCGTCGTTGTACAAACGGCGTGTTTAATTGAACCATCGGTAGTGAAGGCGACCGCCTCGGGGGTCGAGCTACATCGTTTCGCCAATGCTTGGATGTCCCTGCTTCCCTTAAATAGATCCATTCCAGGTGAATCAGCGCGTGGATAAAACAAATAACCATCAATCTCATTGGGGTGCGGATTAATCAATTTGGGCACCGCGTCTTTAACCCAAGAATTAGACCAGTAATGAA
>CAYOXK010000148.1:0-4480 GCA_964407915.1 uncultured Gammaproteobacteria bacterium | reverse complement strand
TTTTACTTTGATGCAATCTACTGTATCAATAAAGATAGCGAAGTGCAGCGTTGGGCGGCGGCCTGTGCTCAGTTTGAAGAACTTGGGATTGCGCATCGTGTACAACGATTGGCGGCCATTGAAACAACCCATAATCATCATATTGGTTGCGCGCTTTCGCATCGAGCCGTTATACAGACGGCCAGTATAAATGGATACGCGAATGTGTTGGTTTTGGAAGACGACGTGGTATTCGACGCCACTACGCTTGCCAATCTAGCGCTTAGCATCGCTGAAGTGAGTACTATTGCTTGGGATTTATTGTATCTAGGCGGGCATTGCTGGGGGCAGACCTATCCAAATGCAGGCGACTGCCAACACGTACACGAGGTGGTTTTAGGTTTAGCGGGGCCCTCCACCACGCACGCGGTGGCCTACAATCAAAGTAGTTATGCGAGTTTACTCAACGATTTGCCCGACAGTGTTGAGCAAATGGAGCACTTTCTAACTCATAATTTACCCGCGATAGATCAATACCTAGCACACGCCTCCCACCTGCGACGGTTTATTGTTGCACCACGAGTGGCGAGTCAGCCTGCGCTACTGGAACAGGAAGATTTAGGGTTTACGCCGCTACACGCTATCGGTCACTAAGCTTAATGCCGTAAGCGCTAACATGGCTTGATTTGCCGAACGGTCGATCTAAACGTAGACTGTAAGGTTCGGTATGGGGGGCTGACTTAACTTTGATATCTTAAACCCTTGAATGCGAAAGGGAATCTACGGATTTCGAATGTAAGGGGTAAAAAAGGCATGAGAAAATACACTGAAACACTTGCGATTTGGCGTCAGTTTCATTACATTGCGCCTCGCAGAAGCAATCCCTAACAGTCATTGTCGACGCTACGCGCATGTAGCTCAGCTGGATAGAGTACCTGGCTACGAACCAGGCGGTCGGAGGTTCGAATCCTTCCATGCGCGCCATTTTCAAAAAAACGGAATTAAGCATAAATGCTTGTTCCGTTTTTTTTGCCTACGGCTTGATACAGATCAAGCTCGATACGCATAATTGTAGAGATCATCGTGCATTTACCACAACCTCTACACGCGTTATGACTAATTCCGAAGATAATAGTAGGGTGCAAGAGCCGCTTGACGCCGTGCCTAGGCCTGAGCTGCCATTCGCAGCGCCCTGCAGGGACTTGTCCTTGAGTGCGCCTTGGCGTTGGCTAATGCTAGGCTTTAAGGACACGCGTCGCGCGCCGCTTATGAGTTTGGGGTTTGGTACCCTAATGTCGGGCTTGGTCGCGACGCTAATTTATGCTGCTTGGACGATTGGCAGCGCATGGATAGTGTTTTGTGCGCTGCTAGGTTCGGTGTTTTTGTTGCCTTTAATTTGTATTGGAACGTACGCCATCAGTGCGCAACTTGAACGTGGTTTGACCGTATCATTACGCCGTACGTTGCGAGCGGCGTTTAAGCGATATATTGGCACGGAGCTCGTGTTTGCACTTGTTTTGCTGGTCGTGTTTTTGGTGTGGGCTCGCGCGAGCTCGATGATCAGCATCTTTCTACCGAGTAGCGATACTTATTCTGCTGAAAATATGGTGGTCTACTTGAGTGCATTCACGCTGGTTGGTAGCGTATTTCTGGCCATCATTTTTGCCGCCAGCGTATTCGCCTTACCGATGATCATGCATCGCGATGTAGATGCGATTACCGCTATTGTTTCGTCGATTAATGCCGTATTGCGTAACAAGTTAGTGATGCTTTGCTGGGCAGGTTTGATCCTGCTAGGAATGTGTCTTAGCTTGTTAACGGGAGGGGTGCTACTCGTGCTTTTCTTGCCAGCGGTAGGCCACGCTGTTTGGCATGGTTATAGGGAAACCATCGATGCCTCACAGTTTCCGCGGCACAAAATGGGCATCACCGCTTCGCCACGCACAGTTGAATTGCAATGAGCACCAGGCACAAAAAAGCCCGTAACGACGGGCTGTTTTATTTTAGACAGGCATTATCTAAACATTCAATATGCTGTTTTAAGTAGACCATTGGTACCGAGGGCCGGAATCGAACCGGCACTCCCGAAGGAACCGGATTTTGAATCCGGCGCGTCTACCAATTCCGCCACCCCGGCGTCCAATGGTGCGGCGCGATTATAGCGAGAGTTGAATTGAATTAGCAACCTTTGATTTGCTTTAGTGTGTAGGTCTTGGTAATCCCCGCCGTTTTCACCGAGTCGTCGGGATCCATTCGATGCGGGGGTGCTAACCCCTAGATTCCCGCCTCGGCAAGTGCTCCTGCTTTGCTCTACTCGCTGTGTCCCTGCAGCGATACGTGGGAATGACGAATGTGGGCATCTATGCGACCGCGATGTACCTACATCCTTTAGGCAGCGCTGCTCCTGCGTTGCACTACCTCCTGCATCCATGCAGTCGCATGCGACCGCGATGTACCTACATCCATTAAGCGTGTCTTAGTTTTTTCATGTGGTGCAGGTTTTGCGTTTTAGGTTTCGTTTGACAACATCGCTCTTTCGCATCTCGGCAACTGCTCCTGCGTTGCACTACCTCCTGCATCCATGCAGTCGCATGCGACCGCGATATAAGCACATCGTTTGGGTGAGCTTGGTGTTTAGCTCGGTGCCAGGTTTGAAAAGATCTGGCTTTGTTTGACAACATCGCTCTTTCGCATCTCGGCAACTGCTCCTGCGTTGCACTACCTCCTGCATCCATGCAGTCGCATGCGACCGCGATATAAGCACATCGTTTGGGTGAGCTTGGTGTTTAGCTCGGTGCCAGGTTTGAAAAGATCTGGCTTTGTTTGACAACATCGCTCTTTCGCATCCATGCGACCGCGATGTACCTACATCCTGTAGGCAAAAAAACGCCGCTCTGTTTAGGGAGCGGCGTTCAATAACAAAAAGAAGAGAGAGTTATGAAAATAAATACTCATTTACATTTCATGGGTGAACTATACGGCTCGGGCGCGCAGCTATTATGGGCTTAACGTACTGTTAATTTAAAATGACTGTTTTTTTAGTTTTGTGCGCTTTATGCAACAAGGGTGGTGTGTTTTACCCCTAAATATTTTATTAAAGTAATTAAAACAGGCACTTAATCAGTATTGTGCAAGCAAATTAACACATAAGTTACGCTGATTAAAGGCGCTTTGATTCATTCGTTTGGCAACCGTTTGCCGAAAAGTGTCACAATCGAGCCATGCAACTTTCAATTGTGATCCCCACCTATAACCGTCGGTCTAGTTTGCCGCGTGCGCTTGATTCAATCTTGGCGCAAACCTATTTTCTAGAGCATGCGTGGGTGATCAATCAGGAATACGAAATAATCTTAGTCGACGATGGCTCCTCCGACGACACTGCGACCTGGATTCGGGCGCACTATCCCGCGGTAATCCTGTTAGAGCAGACCAATTTAGGGGTAAGCGCGGCGCGTAACCAAGGCTTGATGGCCGCTCAGGGTGAGTGGATAGCGTTACTTGATTCCGACGATGCTTGGTTCTCTGGCAAGCTGAGTGCCCAGTTTATTGCAATCGAGCAAACCAATCTCAACGTGTGTCATACCGAAGAATCCTGGATTCGCAATGGGGCGCAGGTCAAGCAGCCCGCTGCATATGCCAAGGTTGGCGGTATGATTTACCCCCATTGTTTAATGCGATGCGCTATGTCGCCCTCGTCCATGCTCTTGCATCGCGAGGTATTCGCAAAAGTTGGGGTGTTTGACGAAGCGTTACCCGCCTGTGAAGACTATGATCTATGGCTTCGAGTGTGCGCGGTCTTACCTGTCTGTTACGTGAGCAGTCCGCAACTCTACAAATACGGTGGTCACGCGGATCAGCTTTCTTATCAATATTGGGGAATGGATCGCTTTCGTGTGATCGCTCTCGAGAAATTACTTGACTGGGCTGGCACCGATCCGGCCCCGATTTCATTACTCACGCAGGATTTAATCGAGCTCACGCGTGAGACGCTTTTGGCCAAGCTCCGTATTTTGCAATCGGGTGCCGTTAAACACGGTAATACGGCATTGCAAGCAGAGATGTCTCGCAAAATCATGCGTTGGCAGAGATAATTGGCCGATGTTTGTATTACGCACACATCGGGCTATTTCTGTGGACAGGGTCTGCGCGCTTTTTTGTCGTGTTCATGCCAAACATCACTTAGATGTCGCCTGTTAACGCGCGTCCAATCTATGCAGACCCTAGTAACCCGCACTCCAGATCCACAAAGCCTCGTCGCTTGGGTGTTTGCTTCTGAGATCGAAGCCAAGCCATTTGTCGAAGCGTGCAAGGCAAAAAAACAGCACTCCAAACCCTATAGTGTCTACGAGGGTGACTATAAGTCTTCGACGGCCAATTCGTTCATTCGCCATGTTGTGATTATTAGCGGATTGGGATCGTTGAATGCAGCCCTTGCAACGGCCTGGCTTGCAGGACACCTAAAGCATAGCGCGGTGTGGATTAATGCGGGAGTGGCGGGGCA
>CAYOXK010000147.1:0-4537 GCA_964407915.1 uncultured Gammaproteobacteria bacterium | reverse complement strand
TATGAGTTCTAAATAACACAGCTTCACTATTTGCGTATACACGGCGCTACGTTTGCCGCCGCATTCGTGCTAGCTTTAGCGATAGAAACAACGCGTGGAAGTATGATTTGATTCTTATTTTTCGGGCTGCTTGGCGATGGCCTAGCCGTTCTAACCCATCACTCTGAACTTAAATTATAGAGGTTTCTCATGCGCATTATTGCTTGGCTTACTCTTCTGTTGGTTTGCGTGTTTGCACCCACGCAAGCCTCTCAATCAGGCAGTAGCGCAGGGTCGGGCGCTGACCTAGTGCTTACAAATGGCCGTATCTATACATTAGATTGGGACGAGCCCAGTGTGAGCGGTGCGCCCGCAAGTAATGCGCCATTTAGCGATGGCCAGTGGCAGCCGGATGCTTCCGCTATCGCGATAAAAGGCGGTAGCATTATTTGGGTAGGCAGCGATTCGGATAGCGACGAATGGGTTGGCGATTCAACCCAATTGATTGATCTAAAGGGGGCTACCGCCATACCTGGCTTAATCGATTCGCACGTGCATATTGCCGAGCTGGGTGAAATTCTCCAGCGAGTCAATTTAAGCGAGGTGGCAACGCCCGCGCAGGCTATTGCCAAAGTACAACGCGAAGCAGCGCACGTACCTGCCGGCGAGTGGATTATCGGCCAAGGATGGGACGAGGGCGCTTGGGCTAACAATTACCCCAATCGGCAAATGTTAGACGCGGCGTTTCCCAGCCATCCCGTAATGCTGCGCAGCCTGCATGGGTTTGCGGTTTGGGCGAACTCCAATGCCTTGGCGCTTGCGGGCATCGAGAATGGCACGCAAGCGCCCGTTGGTGGCGAAATAGTGCGCGACGCGCAAGGCGCGGCCACCGGTATACTGTTGAATCGCGCTACTACGCTGCTCAACGATGCCATTCCCAAACCCAGTGTGGCGGAATTTGCGGGCTACGTTCGCGCAGGCATGCAACAAATGGCCGAAGACGGTTTTGTGTCGGTGCACGAAGCAGGTGCCGAATCCTTACACATGGCCGCTCTGGAGTACTTAAACAGTCAACAAAAACTGCCCATTCGCATGTACTCCATGCTGTCGGCTCGCGACACAGAGCTTGCTAAGCAATGGCTCAGCAAGGGCCCCGTGACCGACCCGCAAGGATTTTTGGATGTTCGCTCGGTTAAGGCCTACTACGACGGCGCACTCGGTTCGCGCGGCGCGCGACTGCTGGAAGATTATAGCGACCTGCCTGGGCACCGCGGGGTAAGTGGTGACGGCTATGGATTTAATGCACAAGTGGTGGAAGACTTAATCGGCGCTGGCTTTCAGGTAGGCGTGCACGCGATTGGGGATGCCGGCAATCGCGAAGTATTGGACTTTTTAACTACGATACAAAACAAATACCCCGCAAGCGCTACGCTCAGACACCGCGTGGAGCATGCGCAAGTGATCCACCCCGATGATTTTGCGCGCTTTAAATCCCTCAACTTGATTGCATCAATGGAGCCACCGCATGCAGTGGAAGATAAAACTTGGGCAGAAGATCGCTTGGGCGCCGAACGTATAAAAGGCGCTTACGCTTGGCGCACATTGCGTTTGAACGAAGTGGCGCTTACATTTAATTCGGACCTGCCGGGTTCAGATCACTCTATTTTTTATGCTTTGCACGCAGCCGTTACCCGACGCGACAAACAAGCCGAACCCGAGCAGGGCTGGTATCCAGAACAAAACGTGAGCATTGAAGAAGCCATTCGCGGCTATACCAACTGGGCCGCTTATTCGGCATTTCAAGAATCTGTAACGGGCGTGTTAAAACCCGGTCATTGGGGTGATGTAACCGTAATGAATATCGACCCGTTCGCCTTAGCCCCCACCCATCCAGAACAACTACTTAACGGCAAAATAGTGTTAACCGTAGTAGATGGCAAAGTGGTTTACCAAGCGAAAGATTAGAGCGCTGGCAACGGCATCAATGCCGCTAAGGGAAGCACCGCGAAGCTAAGTAACACACCAGCCTTTAGCCAAGGGATTTAGGTTGGATTTTGAGCTCAGCCGCGCTGAGTCGTTGCGTGGCATAACGATTGACTGGATGATCCGACGCATAACCCAACGACGCGCCGCAGAGCAATTTATAGTCTTTGGGTATGTCGAAATGTTGGTCTAGCGGGCGGCGCCATACGGCCAGAGCGCCTTGCGCGCAGCTCGCCACCCCGCGCGCTTGCGCTGCCAACAGAATACTTTGCAATAAAATGCCAGCATCCAACACACTGTAAGCGCCTAAGCCCTTATGCACAAAAATAAACAGTGCGGTGGGCGCCCCAAAAAACTCAAAATTGCGTGCCATTTGCGCATCGCGCTTTGCAACGTCATTACGCTCAATGCCAAGCAAGGAATACAAGCCTTTTGCGGTTACAAGGCGACGCTTTTGCAGTTCGGGGGGATACACCAGCGCTTGCTTATAGTCGCCACTAGGCAAGCCTTCGTTACCTGTGAGCAGCGCCACCAACTGCCTAAATTTAGACCCGCGTTGAATCTGTGCAGCTTTCGCATAGCGACGCTTAAACTCATTCGACAGTTGGTCTTTAATATCGCCCTCAGCGATGGCTATGCGATAGGGTTGAGTATTGGACCAACTCGGCGAGCGCATAGCGTCGGCAAGAATGTCGTCGAGCACCGCTGGCTCCAACAACTGGTCGGTAAAGTCGCGACATGAGTAACGCGCGCGCAGTAGCTGACTAATCTCGTACATGGCTTAACTCGATGAACTTATAAAGCGCGAGAATATCGCATTCTTGCTCAAGAGATAGCGTGTTTATCGTGCGCCCCCGACGTCTCCGATCTGCGTGGGGATGGCGTTTCCGATCTGCGCGGAGATAACGAACCTGATTTTCACGCTGAGAAGACGGTTTAGCTAAACTGATCTGCATCACGCCGTGCGCTGCGTTATTATGAGGGTATGGATTCAACATTATCATTCGAGCATAAAATCTACACTGGCACAGCGGTTGCGCAAATCGACCGGCTCGCAATCGAGCAGTTTGGTACACCGAGCTACTCGCTCATGTGCGAAGCGGGTGCGGCGGCATTTACGTTGCTGCAATGGAAATATGCGCACTGTTCTTACGTGTTGGTGATGTGCGGTACTGGCAATAACGGCGGCGATGGTTATGTGTTGGCCAAGCTCGCTCTGCAACAGGGCTTACGCGCGCAAGTATTGGCGCATGCACCGCCGCGCACAAGCGACGCCCAACGCGCTCAAAATGAATACCTTGATCTCGGTGGTGTAGTCTTAGCCGAACCACCTACCACGCTGCCCGCTAATGCACTAATAGTGGATGCACTCCTAGGTACCGGTATTAACGATGCACCGCGTGCTCAGTTGGAAGAATTCATCACCTGGGCAAATCAACAGAATTGTGCACGCTTAGCGATTGACGTACCAAGCGGAATCGATTGCGATACAGGGCACGTTTGGAGCACGGCATTTCGAGCCCATACTACGCAAACCTATATCGCGCTTAAACTCGGCTTGCTAACCGGCCCTGCGGCAAACTACGCGGGCAGTATTCATCTGCACCCACTTACACTGCCTGCCCAAGCAAGAGAAGAGGTGGATGCTTGCGCCACTGGATTGCGTATGCCCCAAGTAGCTAAGCGTGCGCCAGATAGCCACAAAGGTACGTTCGGACATGCGGCGGTAGTCGGTGGCTCTTCAGGCATGCTGGGTGCCGGCATTTTGTGCAGCGAAGCCGCACTACGCAGTGGTTGCGGGAAGGTGCATTTAATAAGCGACCACCCGCAGGTGGAGTTAGCCACCGTGGCACGCCCCGAGATCATGACGGCTACGCGCGACAACGCCCACGCCATAATCGCGCAGGCTTCAGCCCTTGCGATTGGTCCAGGATTAGGCAAAACTGACTACGCTCAGGAATGCTTCCAGCACGTAATCATGCTAAACAAACCTACGGTAATCGACGCTGACGCGCTGTACTTACTGCGCGACTATTTAGTGCCCGACTTACCTCCGTTTAACCCCCAAGCTAGCGATTCTCAGTTACCACCCACGGTGGCGCTACCCACGCAACTGATCGTAACGCCGCATCCGGGTGAGGCCGCTTACTTACTCAACACCACCACCCAACAAATTCAAAGCAACCGATTAGCGGCAGCCACGCGCATTGCCGAGCTCTACCAAGCAGTGTGCGTACTCAAAGGGCATGGCACGTTAATCTGTAGTGCAGGCACTCCTGCACAATTGTGTCGTTTGGGCAATGCGGGCATGGCAACGGCCGGTAGTGGCGACGTGCTCTCGGGCATTTTAGTAGGCCTGCTCGCGCAAGGATGGTGCGCGCTTGAGGCAGCGCAACTCGGCGTATGGCTGCACAGTCGCGCAGCGGATATCGTCATTCAAACTCAACATCCCGCAAGCTTAATCGCCAGCGATATAAGCGCACATCTTTTTGCGGCGTGGCGTGAGGTTGCTTAGTTTTGTTCCAGAATTAAGTTAACGTAAAATCCAGCACGTTCAGCCGCCTACTCGCTACCA
>CAYOXK010000146.1:0-4562 GCA_964407915.1 uncultured Gammaproteobacteria bacterium | reverse complement strand
TTGGTGTGTTGCAGGATTCGGCGGAAACCGCATTGAATAGTTCCACCGATGTGATCTTCACCGCAGCGGCCATTCGGAAAAATAGCACGGCATAAACAGAACGCACATTCCTGCGCCATTCGGCCGCAACAGCCGCACAAAACAGTCTAGCTGAACGATCAAATGCCCTGGTTTATAAGTCTTGGGTACTTAACCACCACCGTAAAAGCGCATAGATCGTAAAAAAAGTGCATCGCCATCACGAGCGCAGCGCTCTCGCTCGCGTAGTAAAGCACACCAAAACATAGGCCCATAATGAAGGTGATCAAAAAATACAAACGCGATACGTAGTGCGCTAAGCCAAAAAGTAGAGAACTCAGCACTACGCCTACCATTGGACCGAGCCAATCACTAATGGCGGTTTGCAAGAACACGCGAAATAAGAGCTCTTCGCCAACACCGGCTAATAAAGAAAGCAAAACAATACCAATCCAGCCGATATTACGAAACATCTGCACGAGCATTCTGTTCAGCTCAAACACCGAGGGACGGTGTAGAAGCACCCGAGATGCGCTAATCACACACAAATACAAACCTGCACCCGCCACTAAACCAAGATAAAGCGCGCTATAACCAAGCGTCCCCCACCACGAAAACTCGATGTCAAACGCATAGATTAGCAAAGCGGCGACCAACAGGAGCGCGAACGACATGAGCGCAATCTGTAGTAATTGCACGGGTTCGTAAACTGGACTGAGCCCGCTATCACGCATTTGTTTAATCTCTATTTTTTGCATTCAATCTAAACCTAACTCGATGTGCGCGCCGCAAGCCGCCAAACCCTAGATTCGCCAAACCAAAGTCGCTTGCCGACCGGTTACGCCATCGCGCCGGTATGAAAAATATTGCTCGGACTGCTTATAGGTACACGCATCTGCATGCGCATATTCAGTGACTCCAAGGCCCTCCAAGCGCTCACCCACAATTTGATAGAGGTTACATAGCCACTTCTGCTCACCGTTAACCACCCTACTCGGCCGCCAGGCGGACTCAGATCCTTGTAAGGCTGCCCGCACCTCACCTCCAACCTCAAAAGCACTCGGTCCAATACATGGCCCTGCCCAAGCCCAGAGAGTATTGGTCGGCTCCTGCTGTTGCAAGCGCGCAACGCTTTGCTCAACAATCCCTTGTGCCAACCCCTTCCAACCAACGTGTACACACGCAAACTGTTCGCCACTGCGGCTAGCAATTACTAACGGTAAACAGTCTGCGGTAAGCACAGCACAGACAATGTTCGATTGATCACACCATATCCCGTCGGCATCGATGCACCGACTCGTTGCGCGCTTAAAGTTAAGCGCCTCGGTCGTGCTCACGATACGTGTACCGTGTATTTGGTTCAACCAGACAAATTGCTCCGGTAAAGCGAGCGCGCTGCGCAAGCGTGCTCGATTTGTCGCCACACAATCGTGCGCATCTCCTACGTGCTCAGCCAGGTTTAAACTGCCGTAAGGCACAGCGCTCACTCCGCCATATCGCAGCGTACTCACAATACGAATTTGCGGCGTGTCGGGATTTACATGCTCAATAAAATCAATCATTTAATTAACTATCTAATGCGAATTATCTTCTCTCGCCGCGGCAATTAACGCCTCTAGGTCAGCAGGATTAGGCACCGTGAACTCACAGGGTTGCTGCTCGATAGGATGCGTAAACGCAAGTTTTCGCGCATGCAGCGCTTGTCGTTTAAAACCGCGTAATTGTATTTCTAGCGCCTTACTGCAGTCACTTGGAATTGCTAGACGGCGACCGTAGACAGGATCGCCCACTAATCCGAAGCCTAGATGATTCAGGTGCACTCTTATTTGATGGGTACGGCCCGTCTCCAAGTTCACATTCAACAATGTATGAAACCGATACCGCTCAGCCACCCTAAAATGGGTTACCGCTTCTTTGCCCAAAGCATTCACCGCCATGCGACGCCGATCGTGTGGATCTCGCGCAATGGGCTCGTCAATTGTATCGCCCGAAATAATGCGCCCATAACACAAGGCTAAGTATTCTCGCTCCACACTGTGGTCCACCAATTGCTCTACTAGACCCAATCGCGCCGCTTCGGTTTTAGCGATCACCATTAAGCCACTGGTGTCCTTATCAAGGCGATGAACGATGCCGCCGCGCGCTAGCCCCCGGTTTTGTGGGTAAAAATGCAACAAACCGTTTAACAACGTACCGTCCTGGTTGCCAGCGCCTGGATGCACCACCAAACCAGCCGGCTTATTAACCACCAATAAAAAGTCATCCTCAAACACAACATCAAGGGGGATATCCTCTGGCAACCATTCACCATGATCCTGACTGGGAATAGTGATCTCGACACTTTCGCCCCCGTAAACCTTGTCTTTTTGTTTCGGAGTCTCATCGTCAACCAGCACTAAGCCCTGTTTGAGTAGGGTTTGAATCGTGCTGCGCGACAACTCCTCGCAAAGTTGGCCCAATACTTTATCAACGCGTTGGCCAAACATGCTGTGCGGAATATCAAACTCTAGAGTCTTGTGCGTGCTGTGATCGATAGTAGACATAATGACCGAGCGGTTTGCTCGCGTGAATGAGTAAATGAGCCTGTATCTAAGGCCGCAATCATGGCTTTCAAAGCCCTTTGCGTGCCCGCCGAAACGAATTACCGTGAGAATCCTGTAGATTGCTTAATTTGCTTCTCAGCTATACCGATTCGCGTTATCCTAACGCGATGATGATAACCGATTAAGAAGCGTTACCGGACTCCTAGCGCACTAAAAGGAACGCTTCGGGTCGTTTAGCAATCAATAGTAAACTTATTGGGCATTCATTGTTGTCCAATTACATTGGTGAAATCACCTTGATTAAAGCACCCAGAGTTGCTCACGCAAATCGTGCACGCGAAAACGTCCGAAATCGATCGACGTAGCCACCAACTTGTAAAACCATGCTGTTGCCCAATGAATAGCCGTGGTTTTAAAACCTCAATTTAGAGACTCATTTAATCCAATGTCTAAAATATTTAACACGCTCTTGTTCATTACGCTCATAACTTCCCTTTTAAGCTCTTGTGCCTCGCGCAAAACCGACAATTCAGAAGACTTTGCTAACGAGCAGGTCGAAGAGCTATACCAGCGCGCTAAACGCGCAATGAACAACGGTAATTATTTCATTGCCCTAGACTATTATCGTGCGCTGGAAGCCAACTTTCCGTACGGACAAGTCACCGAGCAAGCTAAATTGGATATGATTTATGCGCTTGATAAGACCAATCAAGTTGAAGAAGCCGTTGAAGCTGCGGACAATTTTATTCAGCTCTACCCCACCCACAGCAATGTCGATTACGCTTATTACATGAAAGGTGTGGCCAGTTTTGAAAAGAAATCAAGTCGTCTCGATTCCTTCATAAAAGGCGGCAAAAGTGAAGTACGTGATCCTAAGCCATTGCGTGACTCGCAAGAGGCCTTTCGCGAACTCATTCAACGTTTCCCCGATAGCAAATACTCCGCCGATGCCGAACACCGTATAGTTTACTTACGCAATCGTTTAGCCGAGCGCGAACTTGAAGTTGCCAAGCACTATTACAATAGTCGTACGTTCGTGGCCGCGGTTAATCGCTGCAAAAACATCATCTACCAATATGAAACAAGCCCAGCGGTGGAAGGCGCGCTACTGTTAATGGAGCAAGCGTACCGAGAAATGGGCTTACTGAAGCTGGCCGCAAGCACTCGCCAAGTTTTAGAGGTGAATTTTCCAGAATACAAAGACACGGATACCTCGCGCGCGAATAAACAACGCGGCTTATTTGGACGCCTATTCGGTTCCAACAGCGATAATCACAGCGAGTTTGAGATGCCAGAGTTTTCGGGCGAAACTCGCATCAGCGAAGACCAAGCGAATGAAAAGCCGAGTCTATTTAAGCGCATATTTGGTTGGTGGGGCAACGACGAAGCCCCGTCGCTCGATTAACAGCTCACTCGCATTGCCCCAAACACGGCCTCTGTATTGATAGAAAGAACGTTAATCCACCGTCGGCTTAAACCCTGATGTGATGGGATAGCGGCGATCGCGTCCGAAGGCTCGTTTGGTGATGCGTACCCCGGGAGCGGCTTGACGGCGCTTGTACTCATTGCGATCAACCATACGAATCACGCGAGCAACTTGCTCAGCCGAAAAGCCCTTCGCGACAATATCCGCGGGCGGCCAGTCTTGCTCTACATACAGCTCCAAAATCGGATCGAGTATCTCGTACGGAGGCAAACTGTCGCTGTCGATTTGATCGGGCCGTAACTCGGCCGATGGCTCGCGCGTAATCACGCGTTCAGGAATCACCTCGGCAATACTATTACGATAGCGAGCGAGCTCATACACGAGGATTTTGGGAACATCTTTGATGGCGTTATACCCTCCAACCATATCGCCATAGAGCGTGGCATAACCCACCGACATCTCACTCTTGTTGCCGGTGGTTAACACCATAGCACCCGTTTTATTTGAGAATGCCATCAGAATTAAGCCGCGACAGCGGGCTTGTATATTCTCTTCCGTAGTGTCGGGCTCATAAC
>CAYOXK010000145.1:0-4603 GCA_964407915.1 uncultured Gammaproteobacteria bacterium | reverse complement strand
CGGGTGCGCGAAATACTTCTCTAAATAGAGGTCAGTCGCGATGCGACTACTATATTGGCCTGTTCAACCTCGTCTAGCTCGCCGCGCGTAGTGATGTGAGTGAACCTTAATCCAGCACTTTCATCTGGGTCTAAAGGCGTATTGCCATCCGTATTTTCTATCATACGGATTCTTTCCAAAAGTCTGGTGACTGCTTGCGTAAGATTTCATCAGCAAGAGCATCTATCTCGCGATACTGCTGTTCTGAACTCAGCGCCTGGTTTTCCAGCGCCATGTGTACACTGGCTCTTTGTACAATTGCTTGCGCCTTGCTCAAAGCTTGGGTGTGCAACATCTGTTCAATACTCTCCTCAGGGACTATTGCATACACGAAACGTCCACCCAGCCCCTCGGCCAATTTGGTCATATGCTGCAGCGTAACGCCACCTTCAACCTCTTTGCGTTCCGCCTGATAAATTGCGGCCTTTGTCACCCCTATGCGGCGTGCCAATTCAGGCGCAGACATCCCCAATGCTTTGCGCATGGTGACGATCCAACCGCTACGCGGTGGAACAATGCCTGAGGCTGTTGTAGCGGCATTGTTTAACAGTTGTGCGTATTGTTTCTTTGCGGTGCTTTTAACGGACATAAGATTATCTATAAATTTACTTTTTTAATTAAAAGATAATATATAAATATCCATAATTTAGCAATCAGCAACAGATTAAAGTAGCGCGCTACCTACCTAGTCGTCTCTTTGCAGGATTACTATGCATTTTTGGCGAGTTAAATCGCCACCTATTGCAACAATGAACAGTTGATCAAGGCGCGCTCAGTTTTGCAACAGGCAAAAGCATCTAAAAGATGGTTGTTTGCGCTCGGCGCAATGGACGTAGCAAAGGTAGTGATGGCTAAATCGGCGGCGCATCGTCGAAGTTAGGAGTGCCATTGGCAGGCAGCGCACCTTACAATTATCGCTCACACAGCTACTAAGATGATCAAGCGTTTGCCCTGTTGCAGGTTTCAACAAACACGAGCAAACGCATCCAGTTAGCGTGCAACTAACACAACTCGGCGATTTTTAGCCCGCCCGCCATCACTCTTGTTAGTGGCCTGAGGAGCAAGGGGGCCCACGCCATGACCTTCCATGCGTTCGCGACTAATACCGTAATTGGCGGCCAGCTCGTCCACCACCGCACGAGCGCGGTTCTCAGACAAAGCCTGATTATGCGCCAAGCTACCTTGGGAGTCGGTATGCCCAACCACCCATACGGCCAGATCCGCACGCTCGTTTAATAACTTTGCAACTTCGGTAAGCGCAGGTGCCGAATCAGGCTTGAGGGTAGCCTTGTTGGTGTCAAAATAAATGCCGTCTACAATTACATAACCCTTTGTATCAATATCTTGGCCGAGCGCAGCGGCATCGAGCGCTACCATTCCTTCATCCATCGCTTTTACTTCAACCACATGGATGTCGGTAAAAAGCTGCCCCACTGCAATAGCCACGTAAGCGGTGTGCTCGGCTTCGTCAAAGCGTGCCAGAATGTAGTGGCCCGCAGTATTACTCATGGCGTTCAAGCCGGCATACTTTTGTAACGTGGGCCCTGCATAGGCTTTAACACATTCGTATTTTTCTTGATCGCAGGTATACAAAATTTCCGCGCCGGATTGCTCCACGGCCATTTCATAATTTTTAAATACTTCAAAAATAGATCGATCTTTTGGTTTGTTATAAAACAGCCGCGTAACACGTCCTTCTAGTGTGAGCCCTGTAGGCACATTGCCACTTTCGTCCGTACCCATAAAGGCGTTGTACTGGTCAAAGTCCTTAACATCTTTCTTTCGCAATGTTGAACCTTCATAAGGCTTTACGAGAGGGTGATCGGTAAGTGACTCATTGGCCTGTGATGGTGCAGCAACCATTGCACTGAGTAGGGCGAGGGTCATTATTATTTTTTGCATGCATTCGCTCCTTTGGATTAGCGGCTGGAAACGCTCCGCACGCGACACAATCTAAGATCAACATGCTGAGGTTCAGTATTTGACTATATGAGACGCAAGAATAATGCAACTGCGCGACTCTCGAGCGTTGAAAGAATAAAACAGCAATTTGGAAAAATCCATTTTATTGACGCGAAATAGCTTAGCTTGTTATAGCAAGCCACTACGATAAATCAGGCTACAGTGTGGATCTTACTTACCTCTAGCAGCACAAAGCTATAACCGAGCTTAGCCTATTCATAACTGTGCATTGTGTGTGTTTCCAAACTCGTCTTCAATTAATCGTATCAGGTAACTCCTCCAGTGCAGGGTCTGGCGGCATATTTACCTCCAATTCAACGCTCACTTTGTACAACAGTAGCGTGACCCATAATTCGGCTGCGACTAACTACGGTGGCATTCGGGTGGGCGGCACCTTGATCCTGCACGATAGCGATGTTTCTTACAATACGGCCGGCGCCTTCATTGGCGGCATCCACCTGCAAGGTGCCGGTAGTGTGACCCTGAACAACAGCACGGTTACTCACAACGTAGGCAACGGCATTAGCGCGAATAACAGCACGGTCAACAGTTCGAGTATTGTGCTAAATAACAGCACCGTTGAGCACAATGATGGCAGCGGATTGTCGGGCGAAAACAATACGAGCCTCACATTAAACAATAGCTATGTCTTAGCTAACATGGCAACCCATGGTGGCGGAATACAAGGATTTCAAACGGTTACCCTTTTAAATAGCACGGTGTCGGGAAATTCGGCTAGCAACCAAGGTGGCGGGTTGATGGGGATTGTCTATACAACGCTGACGAATAGCGTGGTGTCGAACAATTCTGCATCAATTGGCGGCGGCATCGATAGTTTTGGTGCTGGGGCATATACGAACACAACTACTTTGATCAATAGCTCGGTGTCGAACAATACCGCGAGTGGTAGAGGTGGCGGTATTAACGTGAGCAGCAGCGGCTCGTTAAATCTGATGGGTAGCACTGTGAATGGGAATTCCGCGGGTGCGAGTGGCGGTGGTATTTATGCCGATAATGATTCTGAAGTGTTTTTAACAAACAGCACGGTATCAAGCAACTCGGCAACGGTTGATGGTGGCGCGGCAAGTATCAAAATGGCATTTATCGGGCTCAGCAACGGTACAATCTCAGACAATCTCGCAACCGGTAATGGCGGCGGTTTTCACTTATATCAGGCAAGCCTCAATCTGAGCAATAGTATTGTTGCGAATAACCTCGGGGTAGGTGGCGCATCGGCATCGGATTGTTACGTTGCAACGGCATCCATCTTCACTGTTGATTCAGCCTCAATCATTGAAGACAATACCTGCGACGCAATGCGGTTTGGCGACCCTGGCTTGTTGCCCTTGGCCAACAATGGTGGCCTTACGCTCACACATGCCCTGTCAGTTTCAAGTATCGCGCGTGACTCAGCCGACATGAATTGTCCAGCGGAAGACCAACGAGGCATAACTCGCAACGTAAGCGATGGCTTCTGCGATGTAGGTGCTTACGAGTATACTGACGAAGCCTTTTTCTACGTCATTCCACTGGGCGCAGGCAAATCAGTAGTGATTCCACTTTAGCAAAACTTTTAGCCATGGAGGGCCAAGCCTTTCGAGCCGGCCTGAAGGTTTGCTGGTGAGGTAATGGTGGGCCCACCTGGACTCGAACCAGGGACCAATGGATTATGAGTCCACTGCTCTAACCAACTGAGCTATAGGCCCGAAATACTTGAAACTGTATCGCGGATGGCAGCTAATGGGCTTTGATAATCATCGCCCTCACCACCGAGTATTCTAAAACTGTTTGCTATACCTCAGCTAGGGCCTGCGGCCAATGAGTCCATCGTGCGACGAACGCTGTCTATCCAACTGAGCTATAGGCCCGAAATTGCGGGGCAATACTACAAAAATATACGGTAATAAGAAAGCCCTATTGCTCGCCGTCTTGCGACTCGAGCAATAGGGCTTAATGTTTTACGAGGCTTAGCCTTGTTCTAAAAAGCTCTTCAGATGCTCAGACCGAGACGGATGGCGCAGTTTGCGTAGTGCTTTGGCTTCGATTTGGCGAATGCGCTCACGCGTAACATCAAACTGCTTGCCCACTTCTTCGAGGGTATGGTCGGTGTTCATGCCAATACCAAAACGCATTCTTAGTACCTTGGCTTCTCTTGGCGTGAGGCTTTCGAGAATCTCAGATGTAGCGAACAGCAGTCCAGAAGTAGTCGCGGCTTCCATTGGTGCTTCAACATTTTTATCTTCGATAAAATCGCCCAGTGATGAGTCTTCGTCATCGCCAATCGGGGTTTCCATTGAGATAGGCTCTTTCGCAATTTTTAGCACCTTGCGAACTTTGTCTTCGGGCATTTCCATGCGTTCGGCAAGTTCTTCAGGTAGTGCTTCGCGGCCTTTTTCTTGCAGAATTTGGCGCGAAATGCGATTCAGCTTGTTGATCGTTTCGATCATATGCACCGGAATACGAATAGTGCGGGCCTGGTCGGCGATCGAACGGGTAATGGCTTGGCGAATCCACCAGGTTGCGTACGTCGAGAACTTGTAGCCACGTCGATACTCAAATTTATCCACGGCCTTCATCAAACCGATATTGCCTTCTTGAATCA
>CAYOXK010000144.1:0-4612 GCA_964407915.1 uncultured Gammaproteobacteria bacterium | reverse complement strand
ACATGATTATATTGCCAGTGACCTAGCTCCTCGAGTAACTCTTGCAAGTTCAAGCGACCAGTTTCAGCATCTGCGCTTACACGCACAACCTCCACCCCCCGCTCCTCTAACAGCGCAACTTTAGCGCTGTTTTCTTGAGCTGTGAGCATGGACGTTACCACCATACATTGGCCGTCTTGCCCAATAATCTTCGCTTCTAGTGGTAACTCTAACTTAGCATCCACCACTACTCGTACCGGCTGTCTGGGGTAGTCGGCAAGCCGCACATTCAGCAGAGGATCGTCTGCCAACACCGTGCCAATGCCCGTGATAACTGCAGAGGCTTTAGCGCGCAAAAATTGTCCCTGTTGCCGCGCGGCTTCGCCCGTAATCCACTGGCTCTGCCCATCGTGAGCCGCCGTACGGCCGTCTAAGGTGGCGGCTGATTTTAGAGTCAGCCACGGCTTACCAGTGGTCATCCGCGTTACAAACCCACGATTTAACCAGCGCGCCTCGTCTGCGAGTACCCCTTCGAGCACCTCAATGCCCGCCGCAGTCAGGAGCTCAAAGCCACCGCCTGCTACCAATGGATTAGGGTCTGACATCGCCGCGACCACGCGCGAAATACCCGCATCGATTAAAGCATCAGTACACGGGGGGGTGCGCCCCTGGTGACAACACGGTTCAAGATTAATATAAGCCGTGCCACCGCGCGCCCTGTCGCCTGCATCCAATAGCGCCATTCGTTCCGCGTGAGGCTCTCCGGCCTTAGAGTGAAACCCCACCCCGACTTGCTCACCCTCGTTATAAATGATGCACGCAACCATTGGATTGGGGTGAGTAGAGTGCACACCCTGCGCAGCAAGCGCTATCACCTCAGCCATAATCGCTTGGTCTTGCAGTGCCTGCTCGCGGTCCACAACTGTCATAATTGCAGGAAGCCGATGTTGAGGCCTGTAAGGGTCGATTGCGCAATGCCTAGAAACAGTCTTGATATCGGCGCATAGCCACGGTGCATTGTTTTACCAGTTGGGAGTGGTTGCATTGGGAAATTCAAATTAGAGTGATCACTATTTCTTGTCCTTATTGCTCACGTTCGGGCCGCGTCGACCGTGCGAGGTCTGCGCTTGCAGTCGCTTTATCTCGTCACTGAAAGCATCCACATCCTGAAACGAGCGGTACACGGACGCAAACCGCACGTAGGCGACTTGATCGACTTCTCGTAACTCGTCCATCACAAATTCGCCAATGGCACGGGCCTCAATTTCTCGATCACCGCTGGTTAGCAATTTGCGCTTAATTCTGTATAAGATTTGCGCAACCTGCGACGATTCAACAGGCCGCTTTTCAAATGCTCGTTCGAGGCCGCGCGCCAACTTACGCTCGTCGTAGTGCTCACGATCACCGTTCGATTTAACTATGAACGGTAACTTTAAATTAGCTTCTTCAACCGTACTAAAGCGCTCGCCACAGGCTTCGCATGAGCGGCGACGACGCACGGCATCGCCTTCGTCAGTTAAACGCGAGTCGATAACCCGCGTTTCATCATTCTGACAAAATGGACAGCGCATTATCGAATATCCGAACTTGCAATGCTTCTAACCAAAGTGTTCACGCGAAACTCGCACGGGCTGCATCAATTTAGTCGTTGTAATCATACACGGGAAATTGTGCGCACAAAGTAACAACCTCTTGCTTAACTCGCGCGCAAACGGTGTGATCAAATTGACCATCAGGGGTCACCGAGTCCATCACATCTGCCATCCAACGCGCAAGTTGCTCCATCTCGGGCAAACCAAAGCCCCGAGTTGTAATAGCAGGCGTACCAATGCGGATGCCACTTGTTACGAACGGGCTCTGCGGATCTTCGGGCACGCTGTTCTTATTGACGGTGATATTGGCCGCCCCTAAGGCCGCTTCAGCCGCTTTACCAGTGATGCCCTTGCTTACCAAACTAATTAAGGCTAAATGATTATCCGTACCGCCCGACACCGCGGGATAACCGCGCGCCTCAAGAGCCCGGGCAAGCGCCCGAGAATTATCCAGCACGCGTTGTTGATACGCTTTAAATTCGGGCTGTAAAGCTTCTTTGAAAGCGACCGCTTTCGCGGCAATCACATGCATCAACGGGCCACCTTGTGATCCCGGAAATACCCTTGAATCTAGGGCCTTCTCGAGCTCTGGATTGGCCTTAGCTAGAATGATCCCACCACGTGGACCCCGCAAAGTTTTGTGCGTAGTACTTGTGCACACGTCAGCAATATTAACGGGGCTCGGGTACAAGCCTGCAGCAATCAGCCCTGCCACATGCGCAATATCGCACATCATAATTGCACCGACTTGATCGGCAATTTCGCGAAAGCGCTGCCAATCTAAAACGCGCGAATAGGCACTAAATCCGGCGACAATTACTTTAGGGCGATGTTCAAGCGCGAGCGCTTCAACTTGCGCATAGTCAACTTCGCCAGTCGCCACGTCCAAACCGTATTGCACCGAATTGTATATACGACCCGAAAAATTAATCTTCGCTCCATGGGTCAGATGGCCACCGTGATCAAGACTCATACCGAGAATGGTTTCGCCGGGCTTTAATACCGCTTGGTAAACCGCGGTGTTAGCCGACGAACCAGAATGTGGTTGAACGTTGGCATAGTCCGCATTAAACAGTTCCTTAACCCGCTCGATCGCTAACTTCTCGGCCACATCGACGTACTCGCAACCACCATAGTAGCGCTTACCTGGATAGCCTTCGGCGTACTTATTGGTGAGCTTGGTACCCTGCGCTTGCATCACCGCGGCACTGGCGTAATTTTCCGATGCGATCAGTTCGATATGTTCTTGCTGACGAGTATTCTCATCCACAATCGCTTGCCATAATTCAGGGTCGACACTTTCGATGTCATGCGCTTTATAAAACATACTACTCTCCGGCCTGCTACGGGATGGTTGTAAAAAGGATCAAGTGCGGGATATTCTGAGTGAATCGTTGCGTAGCCGATGTTGTTTGAGCGACCGATTTGAGCAACATTTGACGGGTTTTCTGCACCAAAACCTTTGCTCACGCACGCAACATCGCTTCGGCTAGGTGTTTATGGGAGATCGGCTCCTTCTTTTTCGACTTCCTCTACAATTAGGTCCTCAGATTTTGCGCCCAACACTAATACGATGGGACTCGCGACAAAAATCGAAGAATACGTACCAATAACGATCCCAATAATAAGCGTCGCCGCAAAGCTCGTCAGTGCTTCGCCACCATACACATACAGTGCAACCAATACGAGTAGGGTCGTCAACGAGGTGAGGATGGTACGCGGTAATGTTTGATTTATAGAAACATTGATGGTTTCTTCAGTATCAACCTCACGCATACGCCGAAAATTCTCTCGAATACGGTCGAATACAACAATCGTGTCGTTCAAGGAGTAGCCAATGACGGCGAGTAGCGCCGCCAAGACGGGCATCGAAAACTCCATTCTGGTTAGTGATAGCACGCCTAAGGTAATAATAATATCGTGGATCAAGGCAATCACGGAGCCGAGTGAAAACTTCCACTCAAAACGAAACGCCACATAAATCATTACCATAATCAGGGCATACACGAGCGCTAAGATGCCCTTCTCGAACAATTCCTTGCCAAATGTAGGCCCAACAAACTCTACACTCTGCAAAGTGCCTTGGCCAACCGGCGAGGCCGCTAATGCAGACATGATGCGAGTACTCACCGTAGCATCTTCTTGCCCTGCCGCCAACGGCAGTCGAATCATGATGTCGCGGTTACTACCAAAATGCTGTACCACCGATTCCCCAAACTGTGCTTCAGCAAGAACAGCGCGCACTTCACTCACCGATACATCTTGTGGGTATACGAGTTCCACCTTGGTGCCGCCCGAAAAATCGATGCCAAAGTTTAATCCTTGTGTGGCTAATGAATAGGTGCCCAGCGCGATTAATAACACCGAAAAAATGAGCGCAATAAAACGCAATTTGATGAAATTAATGGTTAAAGTGTTCGAAATAATTTGCATGAATCAGTTCTCGGTTAGGCCGATGCTTGTATAGGTAGAATGCTCGAAAAGTACTTTAAGACGTAAAGTTGGTGTGCACGAAGTGCATACTCATCAACCCTGCGCGTTCTAGATTTTCAGCGTATTCAAACGCTTATTGCCATAAATAAAATTGACGACGACGCGGGACACAAAAATCGCCGTTATCATCGAAGTCATGATGCCTATACTGAGTGTAATAGCGAACCCTTGAATTGGACCCGTACCAAAATTAAACAGTACGAGTGCCGCGAGCAAGGTTGTTAGATTGGCGTCGATAATGGTCGAAAAAGCATTATCGTAGCCCCGATGGATCGCCAACTGCGGCGACGCGCCCGCCTCGAGCTCTTCGCGGATTCGTTCAAAAATCAATACATTCGCATCCACAGCCATCCCCACGGTCAACACCATTCCGGCTACCCCAGGCAAGGTTAGCGTCGCTTGCAGTAGTGATAGCACAGCCACAATAACCACCAGGTTTAGCACTAGGGCAAAACTGGCTACGAGTCCAAAAATACGATAATAAACAACCATAAAGAGAAGCACTGCGAGAAAGCCAAACGCCACAGACTTAAAGCCTTTTTCGATAT
>CAYOXK010000143.1:0-4735 GCA_964407915.1 uncultured Gammaproteobacteria bacterium | reverse complement strand
AGTGCCTACGTTTACGTGCGGCTTATTACGTTCAAATTTTTCCTTAGACATAGTTTTTCACCTATCTTTTGGGGTTCAAAATTTCAAATTTACTTCAGTTAACCGACAACTAGATTCGATTGACCATCATATCGACAACGTTTTTTGGTGCTTTCGCGTACTTCTCAAACTGCATTGAATACGACGCGCGGCCCTGTGTTGCACTGCGCAACGCCGTGGAATAACCAAACATTTCTGCCAAAGGCACTTCTGCTTGGATCACTTTTCCTGACGGCGTATCTTCGATACCCAAAATTACTCCACGGCGCGTATTAATATCGCCACTTACATTACCCATGTAATCCTCAGGCGACACGATCTCAACAGCCATAATTGGCTCTAACAGATCGACACCCGCGGCACGCGCCCCTTCTCTTAGTGCTTGACCGGCGGCGGCTTTGAATGAGTACTCCGAAGAGTCCACATCATGATAGCTACCGTCAAACAAGGTAACGCGCAGATCAACTAATGGATAACCCGCTAACACCCCGCCTTGCAACGCATCTGAAACGCCTTTTTGCACTGCAGGTATAAACTCTCTTGGCACAACACCACCTTTGATGTCGTCCACAAACTCAAAACCAGACCCACGCTCAGCGGGCTCTAAACGCAACACCACATGGGCGTACTGACCTTTACCACCCGACTGCTTTATATAGCGAGTCTCGTGTTCAATGGTTTTTTGCAAACATTCACGGTATGCCACTTGCGGCTTACCAACATTACAATCCACGCCAAACTCACGGCGCATACGATCGATAATAATGTCTAGGTGCAACTCACCCATGCCAGAAATAATGGTTTGTCCTGACTCCTCGTCGGTACGCACCGTAAAAGACGGATCTTCTTGCGCGAGCTTACCCAACGCAACGCCCATCTTTTCTTGATCGGCCGTGGTTCGCGGCTCAACGGCCTGCGAAATAACCGGCTCAGGAAAATCCATTCGCTCTAGCGTAACGATACTTTTAAGGTCACACAATGTGTCACCAGTGGTAACCGTTTTAAGTCCAACGGCGGCCGCAATATCACCGGCGCGAACTTCTTTAATTTCTTCACGATTGTTCGAATGCATTTGCAAAATACGACCAATTCGTTCTTTCTTGTCTTTGACGGGGTTATACACCGCGTCACCAGCGCGCAACACGCCAGAATACACTCTAAAAAACACTAACTGCCCAACAAAAGAGTCTGTCGCGATTTTGAACGCCAGCGCAGCAAAAGGCTGATCATCCTGCGACTCTCTGCTTACTTCTTTACCTTGTTCGTCAAGTCCACGGATCGCTGGTACGTCGGTTGGGGCTGGCAAATACTGCACGATGCCATCGAGCATCGCCTGCACGCCCTTATTTTTAAACGCGCTACCGCACATGACGGGCACAATTTCGTTGGCGATGGTCAGAGCTCGCAAAGCGCTACGCACTTGCTCCGCACTCAAATCACCCGACTCCAAATACGCGTCCATGAGCTCTTCTGAGCTTTCGGCTGCTGTTTCGACCATTTTATCGCGCCATTTTTGCGCTTGGTCCTGTAATTCTGCTGGAATTTCACGTTCTTCAAACTTCACACCAAACGCTTCTTGATCCCAGTAAATTGCTTTCATCTTGACTAGGTCAATCACACCCGCAAAAGTCTCTTCAGCGCCGATTGGCAACTGCAACGCCACCGGCTTAGCACCAAGACGTTTTTCCATCTGCTGCAATACCCGCAAGAAATCCGCGCCCGAACGATCCATCTTGTTCACAAACGCAAGCCGCGGAACTCGATACTTATCAGCTTGTCGCCACACAGTCTCTGACTGCGGCTCAACACCACCAACAGCACAGAAAACTGCTACGGCGCCATCTAACACGCGCAGCGAACGTTCTACTTCGATCGTAAAATCAACGTGCCCTGGCGTATCAATAATATTGATACGATGCTCGTCGAAGCTACCATCCATGCCACGCCAGAAAGCGGTTGTCGCGGCCGATGTAATCGTAATACCGCGCTCTTGCTCCTGCTCCATCCAATCCATCGTTGCTGCACCATCGTGCACCTCACCGATTTTATGGCTGATACCCGTGTAAAACAGAATCCGCTCAGTAGTCGTGGTTTTACCCGCGTCTATGTGCGCCATGATTCCGACATTACGGTACCTTTCTATTGGAGTGAAACGTGCCATGTTTTATTAATCAACGTTGTCTTTCGACTTGTCTCTCAATCTAGTTGTAAAAGAGCGAGCAATTCAAGAATTGCCTTATCGCGCTAGCCGTCTGCGGGCAGAACTGTGTTAAACAAAACAACACGTGTCAGCCTCAGAAAACAGGCGCAAATTAAAAACGAAAATGCGAAAACGCTTTGTTGGCCTCAGCCATACGATGCACGTCTTCAACTTTACGCATTGCACCACCGCGTTTATCAAACGCATCCATCAATTCGCCCGCTAAACGCTGGGTCATTGATTTCTCAGAGCGCTTGCGTGCAAACTCTACGATCCAACGCATTGCCAGCGCGGTACGGCGACTCGCACGCACCTCCACAGGCACTTGATACGTAGCCCCACCAACGCGGCGACTTTTAACCTCGACCATTGGTTTAGCGTTTTCAAGCGCTTGATCAAACACTGCAAGCGGATCTTCAGAACGACGCTCAGCAATAATGTCGAGCGCGTCATAGATGATTTTTTCGGCAACAGACTTCTTACCATCAACCATCAAAATATTGACAAACTTGGCCAAAGTCACATTACCGAACTTTGGATCCGGCAAAACGATACGTTTGGGGACTTCTCTTCTTCTTGGCATATCTAAAACCCGTAGTTAACTAATACTGTTCTTCTCAGTTAAAACCAAAACCTGACTTACCACTGCAGGGAAAGTGCACACCCGGATTAACTTGATGTTAGTCAATCGGCCTGCTCAAACCCAAAACGTCAGAAAACCGCTTTGGCATACTTAAAAGGTTGCAATCGCAACGCTTTCTATAATTCAGTCTGTACTGCTTATGGGAGAATAAGAAGCTAATCAGCCCCTAATGCTCGCTGTAACAACTATTTAGTGAAATCCGACAACGTTAAGCTTTGGGGCGCTTGGCACCATACTTAGAGCGACCTTGGCGACGAGCGGCAACGCCGGACGTATCCAATGCACCACGAACTGTGTGATAACGAACACCGGGTAAATCTTTTACACGTCCACCACGGATCAGCACCACACTGTGCTCTTGCAAGTTATGACCTTCACCACCGATGTAGCTGGTCACTTCAAAGCCATTGGTTAAACGTACACGCGCAACTTTGCGAAGAGCCGAGTTCGGTTTTTTCGGAGTTGTGGTATACACACGAGTACAAACACCACGACGTTGAGGGCAAGCCATCAGCGCTGGAACGTTCGACTTTTGCACCTGCTTCTTGCGAGGATTTCTGACTAACTGGTTAATAGTTGGCATAGCTAACCTAGCCATCTCGCTGATGGCTGTTTCGTTTCTCTAAAAATCGATCATAGTCAGTGCGGGACTGTCTAAGAGAGCGACAAAAAAGCCCGTAAAATCAAGGTTTTGTGTTACCTCAATTTCAGGGGCGGAAAAGTGTCGCGATTCTATGGACTGGGCAGCCTAATGTCAAGCATCGGAGCAGCCTTTTGTCCTCGAATTTCGAGCACTTGTTCTCAAACTTATTTCGGCTTTTACTTCAGGGGGGATGTGACGCCTGAACGAATTCGAACGTGTCGGCTTGCGCCGAAATTACCCATTTCCGTCTTACTAAAGGGGATAGTACCTCTAGCAGTAACGGCCTAGTTAAGTGGGGCGCATAATATGCGTGCTACCGCGCGCTTGCAACCCCTATTTCTCAATTAATTACACTAATTCGGGCGCGCCACGTCAATATAGATAACCAAACACCTCAGCAAAGGTATGGCGCATTGACCAAATGAGTAGCACGGCCATCGAGATATTAAAAACACGCAAATACACAATATTCTCGAACAATTGCTTAAGACTGGAACCAAAGGCAAGCCAAACCCCAGCGCTCGGGAAGGTCATAACAAAGAACACCAGACCAATGAGCAACACCTGCGAGCCTAATGGCTCGCCGACTACAGTAAACGCGGCAATCGCACTGGTGCCCATAATCCAGGCTTTAGGATTCACCCACTGGAACAATGCGGCTTGCAAGAACGTGAAAGGTTGGCCAATACGTGTCCCGCGTTCAACTTTAGCGGCCGACGCAATTTGCCACGCCAGGTAAGTTAAATACGCGAGGCCGAATACCTTTACCGTCATATGCAGTGTTGGGTACTTTAGAAGGAGTGCGCCTAGGCCGAATCCCGTCGCCAAAAACATCGTTGGAAAACCAAAACAAATCCCAAAAAAGTGCGGCATACTCGCGCGCGCGCCAAAATTAACCCCCGAAGACATAATCATGATGTTATTCGGACCCGGCGTAAATGCCGCCGAGATGGCAAATAAAATCAATTCTGGCAACATATCAATCATCTAGATATAACCGCGTAAAGTCACGCTAACAGTCAGGTTTATGGGACCCGAGACAGTGTCGAGACTAAATTACATCACGTCCGTTATACTCGGCGTGCGGAATTATACGCGCATACGGCCGCATGACTCATAGTTGTTTGTAGACCACATCAACCCAAATAACCGATCGATAATTAACTAGACACCCTTAGCAATTAACTGGACACCCATTATGAAAAAAGCA
>CAYOXK010000142.1:0-4926 GCA_964407915.1 uncultured Gammaproteobacteria bacterium | reverse complement strand
ACCTTGTAGTTCTTGGCCGCGAGTAAGTGCTGTGCCAGTGCTAAAATATTCAGGTCGGGCCGCTGTCCGTAATTTGATCCAAGCAGAGCGATCTTGACCTTTGGATTCATTAGAGCTCGAGAAGATAGAGTTATTTATCAATCGCGTGAATTGCAGAGTCAAGTCTATCATTTAACGCTGAGTTGTAGGGCACCCATTGTTTCTAATGGCTTGTTTAGGCTGCTTTTATTGTCTAATTGCCGCCCTTAATGGCGTGCAAAAGATATATAATACAGCGGTTAATAATGTCCTAATTTTGTGCCTTAAATGTCTGATCAATTCGCGAAAGAAACCCTCCCCGCCAGTTTAGAAGTAGAAATGCGTCAGTCCTATCTCGATTATGCCATGAGCGTAATCGTGGGCCGGGCTCTGCCGGATGTGCGTGATGGGCTGAAGCCTGTGCATCGTCGGGTATTGTTTGCTATGGCGCAGCTCAATAACGACTACAACAAGCCGTACAAGAAGTCGGCGCGTGTGGTGGGTGATGTGATTGGTAAGTATCACCCGCATGGGGATACGGCGGTGTACGACACAATCGTTCGCCTGGCGCAAGATTTCTCGATGCGGTATCAATTGGTGGATGGGCAGGGCAACTTTGGTTCGATTGACGGCGACTCGCCGGCGGCGATGCGGTACACCGAAATTCGGCTCAAAAAGATTGCGCACGAAATTCTAGCCGACCTCGATAAGGGCACGGTCGACTTCACGCCTAATTACGACGAAAGCGAAATGCAGCCGTCGGTTATGCCCACCAAAATCCCCACGTTGTTGATCAATGGGTCGTCTGGCATTGCGGTCGGTATGGCCACCAATATTCCGCCGCACAATATCAACGAAGTGATTGATGCGTGCATCGCGTTAGTGGATAACGAAGCCATTACCATCGACGAACTGATGGAGCACATCCCTGGCCCGGATTTTCCAACGGCCGCGTTTATTAACGGCAGCAGTGGGATTCGCGATGCCTATCGCACTGGCCGAGGCAAGATCTATATGCGTGCGCGCACCGAAATCGAGACCAATGAAACCAGCGGTCGGCAAGCGATTATCGTAAACGAGCTGCCGTATATGGTGAACAAAGCGCGTTTGCTTGAGAAAATAGCAGAACTGGTTAAACATAAAAAAATAGACGGCATTACCGAACTTCGTGATGAGTCGGATAAAAGCGGTATGCGGATGTTTATCGGCATTCGCCGCGGCGAAGTCGCCGAAGTAATTCTTAATCAACTCTTCCAACAAACTCAGCTCCAAACCGTATTCGGTATCAATACCGTGGCGCTTATCGACAACCAGCCGCGGTTGTTTAATTTAAAGGAGCTGTTGGAAGAGTTTATAAAGCACCGCCGCGAAGTAGTTACACGCCGCACAATCTTTAATTTGAAAAAGGCGCGTGCTCGGGCGCATATATTGGAAGGCCTCGCGATTGCTTTGAGCAATATCGACGAGATGATCGAGCTAATCAAACAATCGTCTACGCCTGCCATTGCCAAGGAAGCTCTATTGTCGCGCGAATGGCAAGCGGGGGTGGTTGCGCAGTTAATTGAACGCGCGGGGTCCGAATCATCTAAACCGATGGGTTTAGATCCACAATTAGGCATGCACGGCAGTATTTATAGGTTGTCGGACGAACAAGCTAGCGCGATTCTAGAACTGCGTTTGAACCGTCTGACGGGCTTAGAGCAAGATAAGATCCGCGATGAGTATGGCGACATGTTGGTAAAAATCGCCGAATACATCGACATCCTAGAGAACACCGACCGCTTAATGGAAGTGATTCGCGAGGAGCTTGCGGCAATTAAGGAAGAGTATGGCGACAAACGCCGCACCGAAATTATTGACCAAAAAGTTGACCTTACGCTCGAAGACATGATCGCCGAGGAGGACTTAGTCGTAACGCTCTCGCACGAGGGCTATGCTAAGTCGCAACCGTTGAGCGATTATCGAGCACAACGTCGGGGTGGCAAAGGTAAGAGCGCCACTAAAACGAAAGATGAAGACTTTGTTGAGCGCATGTTTGTGGCTAATACCCACGACACCATTTTATGTTTCTCAGATCGTGGCAAAGTATATTGGTTAAAAGTGTATGAGTTGCCGCAAGCGGGCCGTAATGCGCGCGGCAAACCCATCGTAAACCTTTTGCCCTTAGAAGACGGCGAACACATTACCGCGATTTTGGCGGTTAAGGAATTCACCGACGGCCAGCATGTGTTTATGGCCACCAGCGATGGCACGGTTAAGAAAACGTCGCTCATGGATTTCTCTCGTCCTAGAGCCAGCGGTATTATTGCTATCGATCTTGCTGATCAAAACGAGTTAGTAGGGGTGGGCTTAACGGGCGGCAATTCCGACGTGATGCTCTTCGCTACTTCCGGCAAGGCCATTCGCTTCGCCGAACAAGATGTGCGCGTTATGGGCCGTACCGCCCGCGGTGTGCGCGGGATTAAGCTGGGCGCAGGGCATTCGGTTAATTCTATGATTATTTGTGATGCCAGCAGCGATACGGCCGCCGTGCTGAGCCTTACCGAAAAAGGCTATGGTAAGCGTACCGCGCTAAGCGAATACAATGTGCAAGGGCGGGGCGGTCAAGGGGTGATATCGATTATCACGAACGAACGTAACGGTAACGCGGTTGGCGCCGTATTAGTCGAAGAATCCGACGAAGCTATGTTGATAACCAACGGCGGCACACTGGTTAGAACCCGTGTTTCTGAGGTGTCGATGATCGGTCGCAATACTCAAGGCGTTAAGGTGATTGGCGTTAGTGCCGATGAAAAACTGATCAGTGTCGAGAAAGTACTCGAATCGGAAGCGGTTGAGTCTGAAGTACTGGGGGTTGATCTAAGCGATGACACCAATGATCTTGCGGCTGATGAACTGTCGATGGAAGACGACAGCTCGATTGCCGACAGCCCAGAGGGTGAGTCAGAAGATTAGACGCGTGCCCGACTTGTTAGTGTAAGTAGTCGGGCGCCGCTTTATCGCCGTACCCGTTTAAACAAAATTTTTAGCAGTGCGTTATCAATTAAAAGACCGCTAGACAAACCATCCATAGCTCTAGCTAACAGCATCTTATTGCCGTAGACACGTTGTTGTCTTAGCAAATTAATCTGAGCGGTGGCTCGGAGTGTAACGTTGAATAATTCATTCTGGCGGTTATTGTTAGCCGCTCTTTGGTTTGTTGTTGGTCTAGCCACCAGCTTTCCGCTTAGCGCTGACTCTCTGCCCGAGGGTGTCGCCGTCACCATTGAACCAGCACAAGCGTCGTACTCGCGCGATGACCGGGTGCTGGTTAAGCTAACCTATACGAACAAGAGCGACCAAACCGTGCGTCTACTCAAGTGGACAACGGGGTTAGAAGGACGTATCGACGAAGATGTATTGTCGATTTGGTTCAATGATCAAGAAGTTGCCTATCATGGACGCCACTACAAGCGAGGCCCTGCGACTGCCGAAAACTATGTAGTGCTGGCGCCAAGTCAATCGGTGAGTGCCACCATAGATTTGCAATTATCGTATGGTGTGGCGCTGGCTGGCGAATACCGGCTTATGTGGCGCGCCAATTTTGCGGCAGCGATCAGTTCCACCTCCAATTTAGATCGCCATGAAATTATCGCTGAGCAGGGTGTTAAGTTGCTGCTTGAGCAGAATATTGCTTTGCCCGAATTTAGTCGCCCCAGTCGCTTGCCTGCGCAATTTGTGGGATGTTCGGGTGAGCGACCTTCGCAAATCACCTCGGCGTTGGCTGTGGCTGAGTCGTATGCGCGTGTGGCGCGTGATGACTTAAGTGCGACCCCTACCGATCTACGCCCAGAGGCGCGGCGTTATCGAGAATGGTTTGGTAACTACGACCCGTCGCGTTGGTCGAAGGTGCAGGACAACTTCAATCGAATTTATTCTACAGTGTCAGGACGAACTCTATTATTCGATTGCACTTGCACAGAGCCTTACTACGCATATGTCTATCCAAGTCAGCCTTACAATATTTATTTGTGCAACGCATTCTGGAATGCTCCGACAAGCGGGACTGATTCAAAGGCGGGCACGATTATTCATGAGGTGAGCCATTTCACTGCAGTAACGGACACCGATGATGTTACATACGGTCAGTCCGCTTGTCGCGATCTAGCAAGGAATGAGCCCAGCAACGCCATCCGTAATGCCGACAGTCACGAGTATTTTGCTGAGAACACCCCTGCGTTGAGCATGCCGAGCGGCTCCGATGCACCGCCTTCTCCAGAGGAGCCCGATCCACCGCCGCCGCCCCCTGAACCAGAGCCCGTAATTCCGAGCTTTCTGGTGGCGGTTATTACTTTATTGTTTGGTGAGTAGTTAGGGTCGGTGCAGGGCTTGACCGTGGTTAAAGGACACCATTCATCTAATACACCCCGAAAATAAGCTCTATAACCCCAGAAATAGTGTCATAGCGACGCGTATTCCTTTAAAATCGCCCCTCGCCTGAACTGCGGTGCTAGCTTAAGAGCCGATGCCGCTCTCGATGAGCCATTTTGCACGGCATTGTGAGTCTGTTAACAACCTAAATCGGGTGTTTTCCGCCAACGTTTATCCTGCGTCGAGATTATCCATTGGATGTCTGTCTGAATCGCATCGCTGGCAACCAGTATAAGCCCGCGAAGCGCCAGATATGCGAACTGAGCCTTGGACAGGCAATGTGTAGGCTCGTGTCAACTTAGTCTTACTAGCGCCAGTTCGAGGCAAGTTGGTGGGTCAATAGTGCAAAACTGCGGTGGGCTGAGTTGACGTTTTGATCGTTAATTGCGCGGCGAATAGTCAACAAGACGTGTAAGCGTTTCTAATTCGGTTGAACTCACAAGCAAGATCGCAACGTAGTGATCAACCATATTCCGTATCCATTTAAATCCCTTACCA
>CAYOXK010000141.1:0-5054 GCA_964407915.1 uncultured Gammaproteobacteria bacterium | reverse complement strand
AGCGAGTGCTCGACGAGTTGCAAGCGAACCTACCTGCAATGCAGCAAATGGCGCGGGCTCTGGCACGCTTAGACGTATTAAGTACGTTTGCCGAACGAGCGCGTGCATTGCAATTTTGCCGCCCACAGCTCAATCAATCTGCGGCTCTGAATATTGTGGCTGGGCGACACCCAGTGGTTGAGCAAAACCAAACGCAACCGTTTATCGCCAACGATCTTCACTTAGATCAAACCACTAAAATGACGGTCATTACTGGGCCCAATATGGGCGGTAAAAGTACCTATATGCGACAAAACGCGCTTATCGTCCTTTTGGCGCACACAGGTAGTTATGTGCCCGCGCAGAGCGCGGAGATTGGCATCGTCGATCGCATATTTACTCGCATCGGCGCGTCCGACGATTTAGCGGGCGGCCGTTCTACATTTATGGTCGAAATGACCGAGATGGCGAATATTCTGCGTAATGCTACGGCCCACAGTTTAGTGCTCGTTGATGAAATAGGCCGCGGCACAAGCACTTTTGATGGACTTTCATTAGCGTGGGCATGTGCTATTCAACTCGCTAAGAACCTGCACTCATACAGTCTCTTCGCAACACATTATTTTGAAATCACCGAGCTCGCCAAAGAATTAGACGGGGTGGTTAACAGACACCTTGATGCGGTCGAACATGGGCACAACATCGTGTTTATGTATAAGCTAAAGGATGGCCCAGCGAATCAAAGTTACGGCATTCAAGTCGCCAAACTCGCAGGCATCCCCGCCGAAGTTCTTGCAGTTGCAAAGCGCAAACTCAAAGAACTAGAGGAATTCGCATTACGTCAACCCGACTCCCCTCAAGGCAGTCTGTTCGGCGCAACCCCACAATCAGAGCCACTTATGACGCAACGTGCTGAACTCTTGCTGGAGATACTTGAGTCAACGGATGCCGATGAATTGAGCGCACGCGATGCACTTGAACTCATCTACTCGCTCAAACAGCGGCTGGCTGAATACGATATCTAGAGGGTCACTGCAAACCCCCGAGTACTGAGCTAAACTCGCATGAGTATCTCGGTTTATAATTTGCTAACACAGTAGGCAGACACTACAATACCGCGCTTGCTGAAAACCTTATTTGTATCGGTCGGAGAACGTTATGACCTATGTTGTCAAAGATGAGTGTATTAAGTGCAAATACACGGACTGTGTGGAAGTCTGCCCCGTGGATTGCTTCCACGAAGGGCCCAATTATCTAGTGATCGACCCCGAAGAATGTATTGACTGCGGTCTTTGTGAGCCCGAATGCCCCGTGAACGCGATTGTGGCCGACGATGAACTGGAAGAGAGCGAACAACATTATTTGGCGCTTAACGCGGAATTATCCGCCATCTGGCCTGTGATCACCGAACAGAAAGCACCACTGCCTGAGGCCGACGAATGGGCCGAGAAGAAAAACAAGCTCGATTTCCTTGAGCGTTAGGCTAATTTGTTTAGGCATTCGGCTTTTACGGAATGTAAAAAAAGCGGAACTTAAGTTCCGCTTTTTTTTGCCTTGCTCTAGTGCTTGTATAGCACCCTGCTCCACTCAGGCTCGAATCATTGAAAGACTCAAGTGAGCCATTGTTTAACCACCAAGCCTTTAACCAACAAGCTTTTAACCACCTAGGCCGAGCTGGCGAATCAACTCGTCGCTTTGAACATAACCGGGAGTGATGGTGCCGTCGTCAAAAATAATAGTCGGTGTTCCACGTACTCCTACCTCACGCCCTAACTCATAACTACTGGCGACGGGATTGTCACACGTTGCTTCGGGAATCGCCTCGCCTTGCTTGGCCATCGTCAACGACTTTTGCTGATCCTCACTACACCAAACTGATACATACTTATCGTAGCTGCCGGAACCAATCCCAGCTCGCGGAAATGCTAAATAGCGCACTTCAATTCCCGCTTTAGTGAGTTCAGGAACTTCTAAATGCAACTTGCGGCAATAGCCACAGTCGATATCGGTGAATACGGTGATGTAACGTTTGGGAGTTTCGGGACCAAAGACAATCATTTGCGAGGTCGGTACCTCAGCAATCCGCTTCGCCATTATGGCGTTCGTTGCCTCGTCGCCTAAATTCACTTGCTCTTTGGTGTTGAGCAAATCGCCCAACAACACATAATCCCCATCCACATAGGCATAGGCAAAAGCCCCCCCCACTTCGAGGCGAAACACGCCAGCTACAGGCGACGCAACGATCGTAGCATTGGCAGCCGCTGGAACCATTTTTGCCAGTTCTGCTCGCACTGTCTCGATATCATCGGCAGGCGCTGCCCGAGCAAACAAGCTCACACTGGCAACAACGGTGGATAGTAATAAGGTTAACAAGATTTTCATTTTTTTGATTCCTCGCTCCGAACCACTCGGAGTCATGGTGGAAATGCTCAGCATCGACTACAACCTCAGCCGCGCTTTACACATTGTTAGGTAGGGTCTGTATTGAGCCGCGCATTATAAAGTAATACGCAAACTTTCTTTTAAAATAATTTTTGATAGATTTTACCCTATTTCCCTAGGGCCAGATAAAGCTAGACAAACCGACACCAAGTCAAATGACGAACGCCAAGCCAACGCGCTAAACGGTCACGCAAACGCCTCAATCCTTGCAGCGTAGCTTAGCTCAGCAAAACTTAGTCACGAAAATTATCAAACTGTAACGGTAAATCGGCATCAAAACCCTTGAGCATTGCAATTACGTCCTGTAAATCGTCGCGCTTCTTGCCCGTGACACGCAACTGATCACCCTGCATTTGGGCTTGTACTTTGAGTTTTTTGTCTTTAATCATTTTGACAATTTTACGCCCCAAATCTGCATCAATGCCCTCTTTTAAAACAATTTTTTGTCGCGCTTTATTCCCACCAATCTCTTCAATTGCTTGGCCGTCTAAGCAGGCTAGATCAATACCACGCTTGGCCAACTTCAAGCATAAAACCTCAACCGCTTGCTTCACCTGAAATTCGCTATCGGCGAAAACGACCAACAAATTATCTTGCACTTCAACTCTGGCATCACTGCCTTTGAAGTCAAACCGTGTATTCAATTCTTTATTAGCTTGGTGCACCGCATTACTGAGTTCGGGCTTGTCTATTTCAGAAACAACGTCAAACGATGGCATGGCTTGCTCCTTTACACTTTATACTGTAGATCCACTAGACAGCGAGTTTAACGCATTTTGGCTGACTCTACTGTTAAGACCGGTTTCGCCGATTTTACTTGCCAAATCCTAGGCTATACTGGCTTAATTATAAAATTAGCTAACAACCCAAGTCCTTGATCGACCTACCTCGTACGTAAAGACACTGTGTCTTTCGGCACTTTTGAAAAAAGCAATGCGGATTCGACTTTGGATATTTGGGTGGTTTTAATGAAAAATGCACGAGTTGCAATACAGTGATCGATCCTATTAATCACAACACTGTCATACCAAGGCGTTTTCCACTCTGGCTAGAGCGCGGGGCAGCCATTTGCGTATTGGCGCTAGCGCTGCATGTCAGTATCAGCAGCGCAAAGGCTGACATATACGTCTACGAGCGCGCGGATGGCAGCAAGCTGATCAGCGATCAAAAGCAAAGCAACGCAGGCTATCGACTTCTAAAGTCTTATACGACGGCACCCTATCAATCCCGTCAGGGCAATCGCCGTTATGAAGAAGCACCTATTCAATCACAGCACGATGCGCTGATTGTAAATACCGCATTGCAGTTTGGCTTAGAGCCGGCTTTCGTGAAAGCGGTGGTGCATGTTGAATCCGCTTTTGACGCCTTCGCAGTGTCGCGTGCGGGTGCCATGGGACTCATGCAGTTAATGCCCGACACGGCGGCCCGCTACGATCTAAAGCAAGACCATTTCAATGCGCGCAAGAATGTGCAAGTAGGCGTGCAACACCTTAAAGAGCTTATGGACCGCTATGGCAACAACAAAAATTTAAGTTTGGCGGCTTATAACGCAGGCGAAGGGGCGGTGCAAAAATACGCAGGTATTCCCCCTTACAACGAAACCCAAAATTACGTTAAAAAAGTAATGCGGCTATACCAACTCTACCAACCAACTATCTAACCTCTAAGCTAGCCATTGGGGTTCTCCTCTTCAGCTCTGAGGCGATGCTTGTTCATCAGCTGCTTCATTGAAAATACCGCTTCGTGAAAACCGGTGATAACAGCGCGCGCAACAATTGCGTGCCCAATGTTGAGCCAGCTGATTTGCGTAATGGCGGCAATCTCTTGAACATTTTGATAATGCAAGCCATGGCCTGCATTGGCACGCAATCCGCAGTCAACTGCAGCAATCGCACCGGCTCGAATGCGCTCAAGTTCCAAGCTAGCTTGACCCTCTAACGCATTTGCATACTCGCCAGTATGCAGCTCTACTATATCTGCGCCAACATCCCGACTCGCCTGTATTTGTTCAATTTGTGGATCAATAAACATCGACACAAGAATGCCAGCGGATTTCAGTTCTTGCACAAAGCCACTGAGCTGAGCGTGGTGAGACACCACATCTAAACCGCCTTCAGTGGTCAACTCCGAGCGCTTTTCGGGCACTATACAGACTTCAGCCGGTTTAAGATTTAGGGCGATATCGACCATTTCGCGTGTCGCACCCATCTCAAAATTAAGGGGCAACGCAACCTGCTGTTGCACGCCATAAACGTCGTAGTCTTGAATGTGCCGACGGTCTTCGCGCAAATGCACTGTGATACCGTCCGCCCCAGCGGTACGCGCTACCTGCGCCGCTTGCACGGGGTCTGGGTAGGACACTCCGCGTGCTTGGCGCAATGTTGCCACATGGTCAACGTTTACGCCTAAATAAATGGGTCGATGAATTAAGTCAGACATAGGTTGGTCACTGCTAGAGAGGATTCAATGGGCCGAGCATTTAATGAACAAGAGTTTACACCCTAGGAAAAAACAGGTCTCTACTCATTATTCGCTTGTGCCCTAATACATCACTGAGCAATAACCGCATTATTTGTTTAGTTTGGCTTCGCTCGTCCTTAAGCAGTTCGTCAACCGGCGCATCGCCGCGCACA
>CAYOXK010000140.1:0-5227 GCA_964407915.1 uncultured Gammaproteobacteria bacterium | reverse complement strand
AATACGGCTTTTTTTTGGGATTCCAAGAGTCGCGCCAATCAAATGTTTGCATATCTAAAATTGTCATATAATCAGACGATTCCAGTTTAGGCCAAATCTCATGAAAATTACCAATGTACGTTTATATTCTGTAGCGCCGCGCTGGCTGTTTCTGGCGATGGATACAGATGAAGGGGTTACTGGCTGGGGAGAGCCAGTGATCGAGGGTAGAGCCAGCTCGGTGGCCGCTGCCGTTAATGAGTTGACGCCTTATCTCATTGGCCGAGATCCGAGTCGAATCAATGACATATGGCAAACCTTGTACCGCGGAGGTTTTTATCGCGGTGGACCAATTTTAATGTCCGCCATCGCGGGTATCGACCAAGCGCTCTGGGACATTAAGGGGAAGGTGTTGGGACAGCCAGTGTACGAACTACTCGGCGGTCTGGTGCGCGATAAAATGAAAACCTATTCGTGGGTGGGTGGTGATGACCCATCGGCGGAAGTCGAGCAGATGCAAACCTTGATGGAGGCGGGCTGGGACACCTTTAAGCTTAATGGCTGTGGCCGATTAAAAATAGTCGATGGCTATCGAGCGGTGGACCAAGTGGTAGCGCGCATAGATCGCATTCGTAGTGAGCTGGGCGACCGCGTGGATTTTGGATTGGACTTTCATGGACGCGTCAGTGTGCCCATGGCCAAGGTGCTGCTACGCGAACTTGAGCCCTATCGGCCGCTGTTTGTTGAAGAGCCCGTGTTGGCTGAGCAGGCCGAACAGTACGCTAAACTGGGTCAAGCTACGAGTATTGTGCTTGCGGCCGGCGAACGTATGTACAGTCGATTTGATTTTAAGCGCGTATTTGAAGGTGGCGGTTTAGGCATTGTGCAACCAGATCTATCGCACGCAGGCGGAATTACAGAGTGTTTGAAAATTGCCGGCATGGCCGAAGCGTACGATGTTGCGCTTGCGCCGCATTGTCCTTTAGGTCCAGTTGCGTTGGCGGCATGCTTGGCCGTCGATTTTGTTTCTCACAACGCGATTCTACAAGAACAATCAATGGGTATTCATTATAACCAAGGCGCTGAGGTACTTGACTACGTGTTGAATAAAGAAGATTTCGCAATTGAAGATGGCTACATTAAGCCGCTGTCCAAACCAGGGCTAGGCGTAGTGATTAACGAGGAGTTTTTAATGGATATGGCCGCACGAGGCAATGAATGGAAGAACCCCATATGGCGACACGACGACGGTAGCATTGCCGAATGGTAAAGGCGATTTAGGCTCTAAACGCCTACATTTAAGTACGATGTTCTACAGTTTTTTGAGGCTGTCAAATCCCGTGGCGTGACGTTAAATCTGTGATTACTGCCCCAGTGATAACAGCATTGGCTTTCGCCCTTATTTCTCTCGGTGTTGCTTTGTTATGTTTCGAATTGTAATTTTTTGGTTTAGGTCTGCGGTTTTTCTCAGCTTGCTTCATGTTTTATCCATTAATTCAGCGGTGGCACAAGCATCGGATAATCGTTTTAACGAATACTACGAGCAGATTTATCAAGTTCGCGTTACGAGCGTGCAAGCTGGCAGCAAGTCGTCGATCGGTTCGGGATTTCAGATATCAGCCGATGGTTTAATAGCGACCAATTATCACGTGGTGTCCGATTACGTTTACGCTCCCGACAAACACCAGATTGAGTTTCGCTCACACTCTGGTGAAATTGGTGATTTGGAATTGCTGGATTTTGATGTGATCAACGATCTTGCTTTGCTACGAATCGGCAAACCTGCACAGCAATCTTTTAAAATTGCGGCGGCACCGTTGACCGACGCCCCCGACACCGGCGCGAAAGGTAGAATGGTATACGCCCTTGGTAACCCGAGAGATTTTGGAGTCACCCTCGTGCAGGGATTTAACAACGGATTAGTGGAGCACAGTTTTAATGATCAACTGCTATTTTCTGGGAGCCTTAATCCTGGTATGAGTGGCGGGCCAACATTGAACGACAATGCTGAAGTGATTGGCGTAAATGTTGCTACGGCGGGGAGTCAATTGAGCTTTTTAATTCCTGTGGATAAACTCAGGCGGTTGCTTGAGGCTCAGCGCGAATTACCCACCGCTGCTTATTTCGGCGAGATAGCGGACCAAATAAAGACATGGCAGAGTAGGCGGCTACAGACGTTACTTGATTCGGAATGGGCGTCTGAGACATTCGCTCAGCGCGAGTTGTTTGGAGAGATTAGGCGAGATTTTCAATGTTGGGGCGAAACCAATAGTGATGATGCGAATAGAACCGTGGAGTGGACTAGTAAAAGTTGTTATGCGGCTAACGAGGTTTTTTTATCGAGTCGACTAAATATCGGGCAACTGCATTTCTCGTTCACGAGTCAGCAGAGTCTGGAGCTAAACAGTTTTCAATTTACCCAAACGCTCAGTCCCGACATGGGAGCGGATAATCAATCTGACTACGAGAATTCAACGCATTACCAGTGCGAGACAGGATTTCTGGATTCGGCCAGCGAAGGTGAATATCATCGGATTAACACGTGCATTCGGGCGCATAAAAAACTGCCAGGTTTATACGATAGTTTGCTGTCGGTAGAAGTGGTTGCTGGTCTGACAAGTTTTCTCGCACATTTATCCATTTCGGGCGCAGAACCGCATTTGATCAATGGCTTAAATGCTAAGTTTACGGAGCAAGTGTTGTGAGGTTAGCGCTAGCGATTACGCATAAAGGTCATCGTCGCATTGAGCGCGTTGTGGTGGGTGATCAGCCCTTTCGCATCGGACGCGCTTGGGATAGTGATTTATTGCTCGATGACAAGTACATTAATGAAGAACATCTAGAAATAGGGAATCAAAACGGCGAAATTTGGATTCGAGATCTGCATTCGCGTAATGGGACTTTGCTAGAGGGAAAGTTAATCTCCAGTGCGCCACGGCCACTTCAATTTGGACAAAGCATTGTTCTGGGCGACACCCAGATTCAAGTGTTTGATATTCAATCTCGAGTTGCTCCCGCGAGTTTACGTTCGGGTTGGTTTCTGTTAGTTGAACGTTTTGGATCCTTGTCTGCGTTATTACTATTGACCACTTTAGCGCTGACTCTGGAGGTGTTAGCAGAATGGTTGCGTACTACGCAACGGTATGGTTTTGGCGATGCGGTGGTTGCATTGGCGACCATGTTGGTAGGGTTAGCCGGTATTGTTTTAGCCTTAGCGTTGTTGAGCAAGTTGCTCCGCAATGAAATGAACTTTAAAGCACATTGGCTTATTGTAGTCATCGCTTCTATTGCCTACTCTGTGACGGGCTTTGTACTACAAATCCTACGATTTAATTTGCAACGGCCGGTTGTCAGCGATGCGGTGATCATGTTGGTGGTGAGCGCATTGGCGATGTTTTGGTTGGTGGGCTTTTTAAGCTATGCGACTAACTTAAACCCTGCTAAACGCGCCGCTTGGGCGTTTGCGGTGGTCGCACTATTTTTAGCGTTCAATTACTCCGAGGACTGGTTGGAGGAGGAACATGAGCGCTGGCACAGCTACAGTACCTCTGAAAATCTAACCTTGCCGCCACTGTTTTTATTTCGCTCTACGATTGGAGTAGAGGAATATTTTAGTGAAACAAGCAAATTGTTTGAATTTAGCCAAGACGAATTGGCGAGCAGTAATCCTTAGTGACGTACGAGTGTATTGGGCGCCAATGTTGTTAAATCTTAGTGAGTGATTTAGCCGCAGGCTGAGGCGCGTAGAAGCTGATTAACACGCCTTGGACTAGCTGTTAGACTCTCGCGCCTATTAATGCCTGACTTAAGATTATGAGCATCGCTGCTGAAATCAAACAACTGACTCGTCTGGCTCTGCCTGTCTCTTTAGGGCAACTTGCGATTGTGGGCATGACTGCGACCGACGTTCTCATCGCGGGATGGGCGGGTACTGAAGAGCTGGCCGGTATGAATCTGGGTGTGAACACCTGGAACATGATTGCCTTGTTCTTCATGGGCATTGGCTTTGCGACGCAACCGCTCGTGGCTCGACAATATGGAGCGGGGAGACCACTTGGGGTAAAACACCAATTGCATCAGAGCATTTGGTTGTGTCTGGGTTTAGGCGTGTTATGCAGTATTAGTGCGTTAATCGGTGTGCTTGGCTTGGGTTATATACAGTTTGAGCCAGAGCTGATGAACATCGCCCAGAGCTATTTGCTGGTGATGAGTTTGTGTGGAGTGCCTTTTATAGTGTTGCCCGCACTGCGTGGGACACTGGAAGGAGTTAGCCTTACGCAGCCTGTAATGTTGGTTAATTTTGGTGCTTTTCTGCTCAATATACCGCTCGACTACGTGTTAGTGAATGGTTTGTACGGTTTCCCTAAGCTTGGGGGCGTGGGTTGTGCGTGGGCGACTGTGGTCGTGGTTTATCTGATGGTGCTCGCGAATCTGTATTTCCTGAAGAGCCATCCCCGATTGATTAAGCAAAAGCTGCTCAGCAACTTTGAGGCCATTGATCGTGTAACCGCGATGCGAACTTTTAAGTTGGGTTTTCCGATCGGGTTGTCGATTGTTGTTGAGCTCAGTATGTTCGCTGGCGCTGGCATTATGATTGCCAAATTTGGCGCGGTGGAGACGGCCGCACACGCAGTGGCGATTACCATCGCGTCGGCTAGCTTTATGTTTTATATGGGGCTAGGCCAAGGAGTTACGATTAGGGCCTCGCAGATGTTGGGCGCGAATAATCCTGAGGCTGCGCGCTATTCGGTTAAAGTTGGAACCGTGTTTAATGTAGTACTTGCGGCGATGATTGCGACTCTGTTTGTGTTGCTGACAGAGCCGTTGATTCGCATGGCGAGTGACGACGAGGCAGTCATTGAGTTAGGCATTGTTTTGTTACTGTTTGGCGCGGCCTTTCAGATAGCCGATTCTTTGCAGGTGGCGATTGTATGTGCGCTACGAGCTTACAGTGACACTGCGTCGCCCCCGAAGTACCAGATACTGTCGTTCTGGGTCTTTGGGGTTCCGTTGGGAATTGGGCTGGCATTTTATGAATGGATTCCGGGACTAGGAGGAGCGCCCGGCATGTGGTTTGCGATGACAGCAAGTCTGTATCTGGTAGCCATACTGCTGCTGTTTCGCTTGCGGTCAATGATCAAAGCCTACGAACACGATTTCGAACCAACTATCTAGACACCCACCTTAAAAGATAGACACCCATCGTTAACGGGCGCTAACCGCAGGTAATAGGGTAGTCTCGTGGCGA
>CAYOXK010000139.1:0-5249 GCA_964407915.1 uncultured Gammaproteobacteria bacterium | reverse complement strand
TGTCGGGCTCATAACCCTTAAATACGGGCGTGAGCGCCTGCACAAAAGCGTCGTACATGGGTTCGATCGAGATCACGTGGTAGCGAATATCTAATGCCTGTGCTTCTAAATAGGCATCCTCCTTCGATATATCTGAGGTGTAGCGAAATGGCATCATAATGACATCCACATTGTCTTTGCCTAGCGCATCTACCGCAATGGTGGTGGTTAAGGCCGAGTCAATCCCGCCCGACAATCCAATCACTACTCGACTAAAGCCGTTTTTACGCACGTAATCGCGCACTCCCAACACCAACGCATTGTATATACTCGCTAGCCGAGGCTCTTCGGACACTAAACTAGAACCCTGAATACGCACGCCGCCGGCGTTCTTAGTCAGGGACACAACATTAAGGCTTTCAATAAAGCTCGGGTCCTGGTGCACTACAGTGCCTAATGCATCACACGCGAACGATGCGCCATCAAACACTAGTTCGTCCTGCCCGCCAACCTGATTCACATAAATAACCGCCGCACCCACTGCTTTAGCTTTACCGCAGACGATCGCCCTCCTTTCGGAAATTTTGTTAGCGTGATAAGGCGACCCATTAATATTAATGATGACTTCGGCGCCCTTTGCAACGGCCAACTCCACAGGCCCAACGTGCCAAATATCCTCACACACCGTAAGACCAAGGTTTACGCCATGATATTCAAATACGCACGCCTCGGTGCCCGCATCAAAATAGCGTTTCTCATCGAACACACTGTAGTTCGGCAATTTGATTTTTTGATACTCGTGTACTATCACGCCCTTTTGAATCAGGGCTCCAACGTTGAAATACCCATCCGCCATGCGTTTTGGGTAGCCCACAATCAAGTCGATATCGGTAACGGTTTCGCACAGCCTTTGTAATTCTTGTTGCACTCGCGAATTAAAGCCAGGCCGCATGAGTAAGTCTTCAGGCGGATAGCCCGTCAGCACCAATTCTGCACACACCATGAGATCACAGTGTTGCTGTTTGGCACGCTGCGCAAACGCGATAATTTTATCTACGTTGTCCTCGATCGCCCCCACTACAACATTGATCTGCGCCAAGCCGATATTAATTTCACCGCTCATAAGGTATGTTCCTGCCATCGCTAGTTTCAAACTCACTGAACATGTCTATTGTAATTCATTCTGCGTTGGCCGAGGTCAATTGCGAACGCTGGAACGCATTGCTCATTGACGACTATCCTTTTCTTAAATACGAGTTTTTAAACGGGCTAGAACAGACTGGCTGCACGATCCCTGCACACGGATGGACGCCCCAGCACTTGGTGGATTACGCGGCCGACCAAACCACCATCGTCGCGGCCATGCCCTGTTACGCAAAAGCGCATTCTTATGGCGAATACATTTTTGACTGGGCATGGGCCGATGCCTATTTTCGGCACGGGCAGCACTATTACCCTAAGCTGTCTACTGCCGTGCCGTTCACGCCCGCTACTGGACCGCGCATATTAGTTAGCGAACCGGCAAAAGTCGCTCTCTGTACTGATCAACTATTTAGCCGCGTGCAGCGATTATGCGAAGAAGAAGGATATTCGAGCTGGCACGCCCTATTTATAAGTGAGTTGGAAGCACAGCATTTTGCGCAGAACCCACAGACGCTGGTACGGCACAGTAATCAATTTCATTGGCAAAACCAAAACTATGTGAGCTTTGCAGAATTTTTGACTTCGTTAACCGCCAAAAAACGTAAAAATATTAAGCGTGAACGCAGAAGAATCCAGGAACAAAACATTCAATATACTTGGTATTCCGGCAACGATCTGACCCCAGAGATCATGCTCACCATGTATGCATTTTATGCTCGAACAATTCAAATGTACGGTGCGCAAGCGTATCTAAACCGCGACTTTTTCGTCTATCTTGCCGAGCACTTCGCCAACAATACACTCGTATTGCTAGCGCGCTTCGAACAGCAAATCATCGCGGGTGGGCTGTACTTCAAAAGCAACCACACGCTCTACGGCCGTTACTGGGGCGCAGTGCATAACTTCCATAGCGTGCATTTTGAAACTTGTTATTATCAAGCCATAGAGTGGTGCATTGAGCACGGGTACGCGCGCTTTGAGGCCGGCGCACAAGGTGAACACAAACATGCCCGTGGTTTATTGCCGAGTAAGACGTATTCTGCGCATTGGTTGCGCGATCCACAGTTTCACCAAGCAGTGGGCGAGTTCATTCTGCAGGAGCAACAACATATCGACGCGTATCAGCGCAATATGGCCAACCATAGCCCGTATCGAAACGAACTGTAACATGTGTTTACACTCACTTTACCTCTATAGTTAAGCAACACTGTGATTGACCCGCGCATTGAGTTTCCTAACCCCAACCTAGCCGCACCAGACGGACTGCTTGCAATGGGTGGGAACCTTCATGCAGACACGCTCGTTGCTGCGTATCGACAGGGTATTTTCCCGTGGTTTAATGCGGGTCAACCAATACTGTGGTGGTCGCCCGATCCGCGACTAGTGCTATTTCCTGCTGAATTCAAATGCTCACGAAGTTTAAATAAAGCCATTCGCAACGCCAATTTTACGGTAACGGCCAACACTTGTTTTAGTGATGTGTTGCAAGCGTGCGCGAGCCGCGGATTAACTAAAGCCTTACCGGAACAAGCCCCAGTGAGTTTAGTCTGCGAAAATCCAGAACTCTGGCAACAGCATACAAAGCAGGATCAGGACAGCGACGCTAGATCGACCACTGCCCCGATTACTTGGATCAATGAAGCCATGCGCGTGGCGTACACAGAACTGCACTTATTAGGTGTTGCACACTCGATTGAAGTATGGCGCAATCAACGTCTGGTAGGCGGTCTGTACGGTCTGAAACTGGGTGATATTTTTTACGGAGAAAGTATGTTTAGCGTGGTGAGCAATGCATCGAAAATTGCCACGGCTTACCTGTGCGCTTGGGGAACAATGACAAATTTACGACTCATTGACTGTCAAATTCATAGCGAACATCTTGCCACATTAGGTGCTCGCACAATCTCGCGCGTGGCCTTTTTACGCGAACTGAGCACTTTTTCTCGGCCGCCCGAACAGGCCGCAACGATGCAATTGCGTAGCCAATTTACGCAACTTACCGCCGAACGCGCAATAGAAAATGGTATAAAGAAGCCATGAGCACTGCCCACAACCCCATTCGCCTATTCGAGACTGTTGTAGACGATTGCCCCTACCTTGAGGGACAACAGAGCGCATCGATCATCGTAGACCCAGATCACGTCATCGGCGTGGACTTGTTTGCCACGCTGTCGCGCTCTGGCTTTCGTCGCAGCGGGGAAATGCTGTACGCACCAAAATGTCCAAGCTGTAAAGCCTGTGTCTCGGTGCGAATCCCTGTGGCGCAGTTTAAACCGTCGCGCAGCCAAAAGCGGGTCTGGAAGAAAAACAATGATCTGACTGTACAGCTCGAAAATGTGAACTTTAATCGAGCGCAGTTTGATTTGTATTTGCGCTATCAACGCGCCCGTCATGCTGACAGCTCGATGTGCGACGACGATCCGAGCAAATACATTGGATTTATTGAGTCGAAATTCTCCAAATCTAAATTTGTATGCTTTTATTTGCAGGACAAACTCGTTGGCGTTAGCGTTATTGATCAGTTTGCCGGGGGCTTGAGCGCAGTCTATACCTTTTATGAGCCAGCCATGGCAGAGCGCAGCTTAGGTACATTTGCAGTGCTATACCTTGTGCGCCTAGCGCAGGTTAAGGAAATACCGTATGTCTATCTAGGTTACTGGATAGAGGAATCACAAAAGATGGGGTACAAGATTAAATTCCAACCGCTGGAAGGCTTTATTAATCGCGTTTGGCAAAAAATCTGAGGCCTCGCATAAAGTCACCCTGACACGCTCTATGCGTGCGCTCCTCACACTACACCTGCTGTCCAGTTTACGCAGGTCAGAACAAAGACGTTAAGGGCCCGAGAATGGCTCGAAAACCTTTATTTATTGCCACAGTTGGGGCATGATACTCCGCGCTCAACGAGTGACTAGCCAAGTCATCTAGAGTTAGCGAAAGCACATTATTTTTAGCCAAAACCCATTATTAAATAGCGAGACCACTCACCAGTGTCCAAAGAAGATCATATTGAAATGGAAGGCGTCGTTATCGATGCCCTACCCAACACAGAATTTAAAGTAGAACTAGAGAATGGGCACGTTGTTCATGCCCACATTTCTGGCAAGATGCGTAAAAATTACATCCGCATCCTGCGTGGCGACACCGTAACAGTAGAGCTCACGCCCTACGACCTAACCAAAGGCCGTATCACCTACCGTAACCGAACCTAGCTCCAGCCCTGCCATACTTCAAGCTCACCTCTTCGCTTAAACTTTCTCCGCCTCGTATGCAGAAAGCCTGTGCCCGCAGGCGCGCTTAATCTATTCTATCTCTAAGCCAGAAACACTGGACATACAAACAGTCTTGTGTTTAACTTACTGTGGTTTTTAACAGTAGTTGGCGACTATTGTCATTGCATTGCAAAACATCGCATTCGTTGACGCGCTGAACCAAAACAGGCTGAACCAGAGCGTGCGCAATAATAGCGCGGTCATTGCGCTAAACAATGCAGTAAGGCAAGTACAGATATTCAACTAGATTTAATAAGAAGTATTGAGCGAGGATCATTCGATGAGCAGCTGGAGCGACCTACAACCTCTGACCAAGCGTCAACAGGAGGTTTTTGATTTCATTCTCGATAGCATGGCCGCCAACGGCGCACCACCGACTCGGGTGGAGATTGCCGAGCACTTCGGCTTTAAATCAGCAAACGCCGCAGAAGACCATCTCAAAGCCTTAGATAAAAAGGGCCATATTGAGTTAAAGGCCGGCACATCCCGCGGAATATTTATTCATGAGCAAGCGCGCAATGCTTGGATGCTCGATCAAGCCGATAGCGAATTTGGCGAACCCGCCAATAGCGACATTCCGCACCTTGCCATCATCGGTGACGTAGCGGCCGGCGCCCCCATTTTTGCAACACAGCACGTACAACAATACGTGAGTGTCGATCAAAGCCTGTTCGCAGCGAAAGCCGACTATCTGCTTAAAGTACGTGGCGACAGCATGATCAATATAGGTATCTTTGAACGCGACTTACTTGCGATTAAGCGCACCGACACAGCGCGAGAAAACGACATTGTGGTCGCCCACATTGACGACGAAGTGACGGTAAAACGTTATCGCCGCAACAACGGCAGCACGGT
>CAYOXK010000138.1:339-5269 GCA_964407915.1 uncultured Gammaproteobacteria bacterium | reverse complement strand
AAGATTGTTTGCGCACCATCGAGATTAAACACAATCGTATCATCGACCCCAAAATCAGCACCAGTGTTTACACATCCCCCCTGCAGACTCGCAGAGTTAATTGACCCAATGGCACTTCGCAAAATACAACTGGACCCGTCATCGGCCCTGCTATTAACCGTGATCGTTGCAGCATGTAAGGGCACGCTTACTAAGTGACTCAATGTCACAGCTAGGCAAGTTTTTGAAAACGCGTTAAGAGGCGGCATAGTAGATCTCCAGTTGGCAAAGACAGAACTTATCGACTCACAACGCTACGGGAGTACTGGCGTTTAGTAGGGATAAGAGAAGGTTAAACACTCGCGAAAACGCCATAATTACGACAATCGCAATTATTTTTTCTATTCCAAAATGTGATCTTAACCAACGTGATTTAAAAGCGTCAATTGATTTTTGGGGAGGTTGATGAAAAGCAGAAAAATCACTCATGCGGAAAGCGAGAACATCATCCCCGCCCCCTCGCTCGTCTTCCCCGCCATCTCTCTTTCGTCATCCCCGCGCAGGCGGGGGATCCAGATCTATTTCCTACCACGGAGCCAAACCTAAACATCTGGATTCCCGCCTGCGCGGGAATGACCAGTTGGCTACGGGAATGACGGGGGGACTTAGGAATGACGGGGCCGGGTTTAGAGTGTCGGCGTTGCCCTTAAAATCGCAACGACAAACAGCTCAAACCACCATCGAGCTTTTGAAACTCGCTCATCGCAACTTCGCGAACGCGATACCCCATTGCTCGCACAGCCGTGGCGGTCTTATCGAACCCGGCGGGAACCAATACCGTGTCGTTTATCCACACACTGTTGGCCGAATAGCTAGCTGACTCAGCCACCTCGACGCGTTTGAACTCTGCGAAGGTAGGCTTACTCACAAACTCACCACACACCAATAAATGCTGGTTCTCTAAATAGCTGAGTCCTGTCTTTAGATGCAGCATTTCTGACATCTCGACCACTTCACCCGTTAAACCATAGCCAGTCAAAATATCCAGCATCTGATCTGCACCAGCATGATTAGTACGCGCCGACAGACCAATATAATAGTGATCACCCACCATCATAATATCGCCCGCCTCAATGGTTCCCGGCGCCTCTATTCTTTCTAGCTGAACAAAATTTTTGGCAAGGGTTGGTTCCATATAACGCACTTCGCCTTGGCGCGACGGGGCTCCCGGGCGCGTGAGTATCGCGCATTTTGGTGTGATCAATGCGACGTCTTCTACAAAACAGCTATCAGGATATGCCTCGATTGCATCCAGGACCTCCACCGCCAATCCGCATTCGCGCAAAGCGCTTATGTAGTCATCATGCTGCTGACAAGCCAAGGCGTAGTCGGGCGCACCCAACTGAGCCTCGGTTAAACCATTAATCATTGATTTAGCAGGGCGTCGAACAATAGCGCGTGTGAACATAAGAATCAGGAAAGGTAAGTACTGAATAAATTTAGTAGAGCGTGGACGCCCCATACAATGCTGCGAGCGTAAACGATAAGGCGACTAACGACACAAACACCCCAAACCAATGAGACAAAGATGTCGAATCAGAGGTTCTGAAATGTTGCTTTAGGCTCGCTAAACTCGATCCACAATACACAATCACCACCGAGAACGTCGAGAGCACAATCATCGCCTGATACGCACCCACTAAGCCTTTACTCGCATTCAGCATAACTAATAGCGAGGCAATGGTGCTGGACAAAATAATCGCGCGCGCTGAATTGCCGGAGCCTGACTTACGCCCTAACCATTTAGGAAACAAGCCGTCGCGCGCACCCGCCGTGGGCGTTGCTCCGCTCAAAAAAACACAAGCATTAAGCGCCCCACCAATGGATACTAAGGCACCAAATCCTATAAGCATCGCGCCAGGCGTGCCCATCAGACTAAAGGCTGCGTCGGCAAATGGATGCTCGGATTGCGCGAGTTGCGCTTGTGGAATCAAGGCCATCACGCCGGCCAGAGCCACTACATAGACGAAAGTGGCAGTAAGCGTGCCCGCGAACAACGCCCTAGGTATCGTTTTACTGGGATCTTGGGTTTCGTCGACGGGAATAGTAGCGGCCTCGATGCCAATGTAAGACCACATAATCAACAGCATGATGCCGGCAATCAAACTCACCTCAGAAACTTCCTCGGGATTGCTAGCGGTAACCGTATCAATATTGCCAAACGAAAGGCCCAACAAACCAATTAATAACAAGGGCACAATTTTAAGCACGGTGGTAATCAATTGCACAACGCTTGCTTCTTCGGTGCCCCACAAACTGATGCCAGTGAATAGCCAAATTACCGCGAGCGCAACTAAGGTGGTATACAGCGTGCTACCTGTAAAAGCGGGAACGTAGACGGCTAGGTAACCGGAAAAAGACAAAGCGATAGCCGCCACCGCGACCACTAGGGAAATCCAATAGCACCATGCAACCAGCACCGCAGGCCAATGCCCAAACGCGTCGTAAACATAAGCCGAAGGTCCACCCGCGCGAGGGTTACGTCGAGCCAAAAAGCTTAAGCAAAAGACTAAACTCAAGGCACCGAGTAACGTAAAACCCCATCCCACAAAACTGTAACTACCGAAGGGGGCTAAAACGGCCGGCAACGTAAAAATTCCCGAGCCAATCATCATCCCCACTACCAGGCCCCATGCACGCCAAAAACCAATAACCATGTCACTTTCTCAAGTTAAGTTGTATGTTTAAGTTGCTTAAGCAAAGCACAAGCAAAGTACGAGCGTTAAATGCAGGGAGATAAGTATGGCACAGATGGGGCCTGACCACGAAGCACCGGTGAGAGCTCACCACGCGCACCTTATCATCCCCGCGAATCGCTAAACGGAAGTAGCGAGTAAAGCAACCAAGGAGCAGTTGCCGAGGCGGGGAACCATTACCTACCACAGTGCCAAACCTAACCCTCTGGATTCCCGCCTGCGCGGGAATGACGGATGGGCGCGGGAATGACGAAGAGGGCACGGGAATGACGGCGAGAACGCGGAAACGGGTGGGTGCAGGATATCGCCCGCGCTAAGGCGTCTCTTTATGCAACATGCGATACAACGCAGGGATTACGAAGAGTGTTAGTAAAGTAGACGAGAGCACACCGCCGATTACGACGGTTGCAAGCGGACGCTGCACTTCTGAGCCAATTCCCGTATTTAGAGCCATCGGCACGAAACCAAGGGACGCAACCAGCGCAGTAGTAAGCACAGGTCTAAGACGTGTAACCGCTCCTTCTAAAATAGCCGCGTCTAAGCTCAAACGCTCCTTAATCAAATCGCGTATAAACGAAACCATCACTAAACCATTAAGAATCGCTATGCCCGACAAAGCGATAAAACCAACAGCTGCAGAAATCGAAAAAGGTATGCCCGTAATCATTAAAGCGGCCACCCCGCCCGTGAGCGCTAGCGGTACACCTGTAAATATAATCATGGCGTCTTTCAAAGATCCCAATGCAAAGACTAATAGTCCGATAATCAACAACAAGGTTAAAGGTACAACGATGGTTAGACGTTGTGTTGCCGATTGTAGCTTTTGGTAAGTGCCGCCGTACTCCAACCAATAACCTGGCGGCAGTTCTACTGATTCTGCAATATCGCGCTTGATTTGCGTAACAAAGCTGCCAAGGTCGCGATCGCGCACATTGGCGGTCACAACAAAGCGTCGCTTGCCACTCTCACGATTCACTTGGTTTACACCCTCAACACTCTCTAACGAAGCAAGTTCTTGAAGGGGCACTGTCACGCCATTAGCAAGATGAATGGGTAAACGATACAAAGCATCCACATTTGTGCGTAACGACTCCTTGAGTCTTACTGAAGACAAAACGACTTTCGATCCCCGCCGACAACCAGAGTTAGCGTGCATAGATGGCGCACGCGCCTGCCCACCCGAAGACGTTGGCGGTATTCCAGGCTACGAGGAGTTTTGTAATGCAATTAGAGACCCAAAAAATCCGCAACACGCCGACCTACTGGAATGGATTGGCGCGGACTTCGACCCCACGCACTTCGATGCGGGCCTTTGCAACGACGATCTCATGCGATATCAACTATGGTCTAGAGACAGAATTCTACCGTGGGAGGAATTTATAGAGCAAAACTATCATTAACGGCGAACAACTTGCGACAACAACTTGTAATGCCCACTCAAACAGCGCTCCTAAAACAGGTTTAGGATTTGATCGGCCGATGTAATGATCGGCACATTAGCGCGCTCTGCTTGGGCAATCTCTTGCAGGTTCTCTTCAAGCCATTCAGAAAATCCCGCCTCTGACCATCGATACGCCGCGCTGCGCAAATTGCTGAGGGTGGCCCCGAATTCATGCATTACAAATAAATCAGCATACAACCGACCCAACTCGGCCGCCTCGCGCTTGCTCGACGCTTCAATAAACACGCAAGCACTCGATTCAGCATCGTCGTCGAACGCCGCATTCAAGCGAAACTGCTCAGCTGTTTGATACCCAAAGCAAAACAGATGCCGCACCTTCACCCGAGGCGCATTCTGCGGCTCCGCATACCGATCCACTTGGTGATAGCACTGCCCCACCCAATGCGCTTGACCACTATCGTTAGAATCCAACATCGCGCGATTCCACATAGCCCCACAAGTCCCCGAACACACCAAACACGCCACCTGCAACGCCCCACCCCCGCACTCAGTACACTCAGGCGAATACACAAAAGATGACCACTCGCTGCCGCAGGTTTGGCAGATTGCGATTGGGCATTATGGGTTAAGATTTGCGTGTCTAAGATAGTTAACCAAGCGACCCGTCATATCCTTGAAGTCGGCAACTTCTCGTAGGTAAAGACTAGGCGACGCTTTCGGGCGGTGGCTGACTTAATTGCCGCTCAAACTAAGGGGCTGATTGTTCCGGACCACGTTAAATAAAGTGAGTGAA
>CAYOXK010000138.1:0-329 GCA_964407915.1 uncultured Gammaproteobacteria bacterium | reverse complement strand
CAGTAGTGCTCTCTCATTCAGTTGGATCGCCCGCAATTCGACAGGATCAATCGTAGAGCTCAATGCTGCACTTAGTGGCACTTTACCTTCCCGGATTCCCACCATAAAAACAACCTTAAATTCTAACCCTTTGATGCGGTGCATATTTGCAACCCGTACCCCGTCCAATGACGTATTCTCTGCTGCATCCCTGCTAATACTATAGCTCGCTAACCCATTGTCAGCCAAAGCCTTTACTATGGGTTTGAGCTGCGCGATTGTGCGCGCCACAACGCAGATATCTTTTAGTTCCGCGCCCTCGCGTTTCAGTCTGACCACCTCCCCTACAA
>CAYOXK010000137.1:3187-5342 GCA_964407915.1 uncultured Gammaproteobacteria bacterium | reverse complement strand
GTGTACTTCTGCTATTATTTGGCCATCGAACACCTGTGTGCGCCTGCAGCCGCCTCGAACGACATGAAACTTCCTCGCAAAAAAGTCATACGCTCTCTCGTTAAACTCTGTTTAAAAGAAGATCTCGGTAGTGGCGACCTCACGGCCCAACTGACCCCAGCGCAAAGCATTATTGACGGTAAAATCATTACGCGTGAAGACGGTATTGTGTGCGGTACAGCATGGGTAGACGAAGTGTTTAAGCGCGTAGGCCGAATGCACCACACGAACATCGATATCGAATGGCATGCAACTGATGGCGATAAAGTGGTGGCTAATCAAACACTTTGCCGTTTTACGGGCTTGGCGCGCGCAATTCTCTCGGGCGAACGCACGGCTTTGAATATCCTGCAAACATTATCCGGCACGGCCACCACCACGCAGACTTATGTTAGCCTAATTGCTCATACACAAGCCAAGCTGCTCGACACACGAAAAACGCTACCGAGTTTGCGCGCAGCACAGAAATACGCCGTGCTGTGTGGTGGCGGACACAACCATCGCATTGGCTTATATGACGGCATTATTATCAAAGAAAATCACCTTCGCAGTGGCCATAGCCTAGAAGATTTAGTACGCGCGGCAAACGCCTCGATGCCCGCTAATGCCTTGGTGGAGCTGGAAGTAGAAAATTTAGAGGAACTGCAACGCGGGCTAGCGGCGGGCGCGCGCCGCATTATGTTGGACGACTTTAGTTTGGAAGACATGCGTACCGCCGTCGCGCTCACGCGTGATCGAGCCGATCTGGAAGCATCTGGCGGCGTAAACTTAGCCTCCATCGTAGCGATTGCCGAAACCGGCGTGGATTATATTTCGTGCGGCGCCATCACCAAGCACGTAAAAGCACTCGATTTAAGCATGTTGTTCGATTACCGCTAAACGCGCTCATACAGCGTCTTCAAAGGCAGGTCCTCGCTCGACCTCAGCGATTAAAAAGCTGTCTGCCACCAGCTGCAGTGGCACCAAGTCCACAAAGCTTTGTGCGGATTGGATTAGATGGGCAAACTCAGCATAAATCGCTGAATATTCACTATGCGGGTGAGCGGCCGCAGCAAGCGGCGGAAACGCGCGCTCGCCATTAACTAAACAAACTGCTCCGCCCTCGATCAAGGCAATCTGTCCGATTTCAGTGGCAAATTCAATTTGCCAACACTCAGTCGCGCGCGCTGCACCGAGCTGCCAGTCCAGTTCTACCTCAACGGTAAAGCCCGTTGCGGTACCAATCTGCAATCGGGCGGCAATGGGCGTGTGTTTATTCGCGGGGATACAGAACGACGCGGCGGCTATGCGTAGCTCATCTGGGAGCACCTCGCTTAAGATCGACAAACCGTTAATGCCAGGGTCAAATACCCCGAGGCCACCTGCTTGCCAGATCCATTCCTGTTGGGGATGCCATTTGCGCACGTCTTCTATCCAGCTCAATTTGGCGGCTCGAATCGCCGCGTCCTGCAACGTGGCCTTTGCAAAAGCCACCGCGGCGGCATGACGTGAATGCCATGTTGCATAAAGACTTAACCCCCGCGCATGAGCACGCGCATGCAATTGCTGCACCTCACTCACCGTCGCGCCCGGCGGCTTTTCTAATAACACATGACAACCCCGTTCAAGCGCTAAACATGCGGCGGCAAAACGAAATTGGGGGGGCATACACAAAGCAACCGCCTGAATGTCGGGGTGCGCATCGAGCATCGACTCAATCGTCAAATACGCGGGCACTCCAGCGACTTGCCCCTCTGGGCTGGCCGTTGCGAGTAATTCAAACTGGTCAGACTGTTGGATGCTCGGTACGTGTTGCTCCTGAGCAATTTTGCCAACGCCCACAATCGCAAGTTTAATCATATTGTTATTGATCTGAGTGCAGGCGGGCTAGTCAGAGTAACGATCACGGTATTTATAAACGGAACGTGCGTTGCGCCGTTTGCGCTGGCTTCGGTAGGCAAGCACTAAAAAGGCTATAATCGCCACGCCGAGCAACACCTCGAGCGACAAATATCCCGTTGTGCGCCAAATTGCACTGCGCAGCACTGTTTCTAAGACCATGTCGATTAATGCATCCACGCTAGCATTATCGCATAATTAATTCACTCAACTGTACAATCAACCCTAACGATCAACC
>CAYOXK010000137.1:0-3087 GCA_964407915.1 uncultured Gammaproteobacteria bacterium | reverse complement strand
CTGGGCTCTTCGTCACCTTTTCGCAAAGCGTTGCTTGAACGATTAATGGTGCCATTCGAGGTAGCGCAACCGAATATTGACGAGCGCCCGAAAGCGGGCGAGAGCGCACTTGCGCTTGTGCGAAGATTGGCGATTGAAAAAGCCCAAGCGGTGGCTCATGCGCTTGGCTCTGATCACCCCAATGCGCTCATCATTGGTTCCGACCAAGTGGCGCTGCACGGTACGAAAATCGTGGGAAAACCGCTCGATCATGCCGACGCAATAGCACAACTCACGCAAGCCTCTGGTCATCGCATCGAACTGCATACGGGGCTCGCGCTACTCAACACGCAAACGGGCAATACTCAGTCTGACGTGGTGACCTTTTGCACGCACTTCAAAACCTTAACACCGCACACTATTGAACGTTATCTGCGTAAAGAAAAGCCCTACAATTGCGCGGGCAGTTTAAAATCCGAAGGGCTGGGTATCGCCTTGCTTGAACGCTTTGAAGGCGACGATCCGTCCGCCTTAATTGGCCTGCCACTTATTCGCTTAATTGCCATGCTCGAAGCAGAAGGCTTCGATTTGTTCGTGTAGTGCCGTTAGTACGCCCTTTTTCTACACTCTCGTCATCAGCGACACCAAGCGCCCTGTGAGCTCAGAACCCACTATGCTTGAACAGATTACCCCACTCATTCTGACCTTTAACGAAGAGGCAAATATTGCGCGCACGCTAAGCGCATTGCACTGGGCTAAGCGGATAGTCGTTGTAGACAGTTATAGCGACGACGCCACGCACACCATTTGTGCGCAATACCCAAACGTGGAGTTTGTTCAGCGTGCCTTTGATCAACACGCTACGCAGTGGAATTTTGGGCTAGACCATATCAACAAACAGCGAGCGGACCTACAACTTTCTGAACACACGTTGGCCGATCATTGGGTCTTAGCCCTAGACGCTGACCATATTGTGAGCCCTGAATATGTTGCAGAAGTAAGCGCATGGTTTGCCGCAGCGCGCGACGATTCATTAAACGGGCATGACACTGTCGGCTTTAGAAATGGCTTCATCTACTGTCAAGACGGCACCCCTCTGCGTGGCTCTTTATACCCACCACTCATCGCGCTGTTTAAAGCGTCTCGAGGACACTATGTGCAAGACGGCCATACGCAACGATTAATTCTACCGGGCACAATTGTGCAGCTAAAAAGTTGCAATTGGCACGATGACCGCAAGCCTTTCGCGCGCTGGTTTATCGCCCAACAACGCTACGCAAGACTCGACGCAGACAAGCTCGCGTCGCGGCCATTCAATGCATTACGGTGGACCGATCGGGCACGCATTATTCCTTTTGTAAGCCCGCTACTGGTGCTGTTTTACACGCTCGTTTATAAGCGTTTACTGTTTAGCGGCTGGCCCGGCATTAAATACAGTGCGCTGCGCACGGTGGCGGAAAGTTTGCTCCACACCGCGCGCTGCAAACGTTGGCTGGGCTTATCTTAAACGCCAATCAAAGCCTAAATGTTGCGCAATACCAGTGCCTACTGCAACACCAAAGTTGCTAGAAAAGGCATCAAGAAAGCCTGGTTTAAAACTGTAGTCCACCACGGCTTTAACACCAACGACATCTCTTGCCACTGAATCTAGCGAACCAAACTCGTCAATCAAACCCAAGTCCTTGGCTTGCGCTCCGCTCCATACCAAGCCGGTATACAGATCAGCCGTTGCACTCAATTTGTCGCCACGACCCAGTTGTACGGCATCAATGAACTGCTGATGTACATCATCGAGCATCGCTTGCAGGTGCGCAACTTGTTGTGCATCGCGCGGCAAAAAAGGATCCAGTAACGCTTTATTTTCACCGGCGGTCAGCGTTCTACGCTCAACCCCGAGTTTTTGCATCGCATCGACAAAACCGAAACCATCCATACGCACACCAATAGACCCGATTATCGAAGCAGGATTGGCGTATATCGTATCGGCCGCGACGGCGACATAGTAGCCACCGCTTGCACAGAGTTCATTAATAACCACCAGCAGCGGTTTGTTGGGATACTCGCTTCGCAAGCGCGCCATCTCAGCATTAATCTCAGCAGACTGCACTGGTGTTCCGCCCGGGCTATCAATTCTTAACACAACGGCTTTAGACTGCTTGGCCGCAAACGCTTGCCGCAAGCTTTGGTTAATCTGGTCAGCCGAAACGCCAATATCGATACCAATAGGGCCGCTCAGCTCGACTAAAGCCGTGTGCGGCTGACTAGCCGAGGCGGTACCGTCTAGATTGGCCGCCATGCGTAAAGTGCTGAAAACGTACAGCACGACTAAACCCAGCATCGCGAACTTAAAAATGCGGCGCCACTTTAGTTCACGTGCATATTCAGCGGCTAAGTCACGCAAGATTTGACTGTCGCTGTAAGACGCTCCACCGTCACCGGGCAAAGTATTCGTTTTCGGTTTTCTTCCAAACATGCTTATTTATAAGGGATAGTTAAGTTATTTTAGGTTCGTTGAGAATTGGCTGGATCAGTCAATACGTAACGGTCGTCATTTAATAGGATCGCGTCGCCCTCCACTACAACGGCAATGGGTTCTAAGCCGATCCCATAGCACGGGCCACCCAAACAAGCGCCGGTATCGGGAGCATATTCTGCGCCATGCGTCGCGCACATTAGCGAGCGGCCGTCGTCCGTAAAAAATTCGCCTGGGGCGTAGTCAAGTTGTACAGCAATGTGCCCACAGCGATTAAGATACGCATGCACGTTAGCCGCAAATTTAATCACGAAGGCCGGAATTAGTTCGTCCTCTAATCCGGGCTTGGGCTTCACTGCTTTTACGTCAAAGCGCAGACCTTTACCCCCATCCACTAGAGCCTGAGTAGTGCCAATGAAGCAATCTTCTGTAGTGCGGTTTAGTGCGCTCATGCAAAGGCCTTTGCGAGTCCTCGGTTGTCCAGCCAATCTAACACCTGCTCAAACGAATGAACAATTGCAGCTGCATTCGTTTTCTGTAGTGTACTAGGCGAATGTACGCCGTAGCTTACGGCTAGCCCTGCCACTTTAGCGTTAAATGCCATATCCATATCAAAGCTTGTATCGCCAATCATA
>CAYOXK010000136.1:4986-5353 GCA_964407915.1 uncultured Gammaproteobacteria bacterium | reverse complement strand
AGGTGTATCAAACGCTGCGGCAACGGCGGCCGCCACGCCTGCGCCCACTAATATGCGAACGCCATTATTCGGTATGCGTAGCGCGCGGCCGATACTGCTGCCACCGCTGGCACCAAGATGGATGCTTGGTCCCTCTTTACCCATAGATTGACCGCTGACTAAGGCGATGGTCGCGGTCACAAATTGTAAGAGCATGCGTTTGAAGGGCAGGTGGCCTTGGTGGTATTCCAAACGAGTAAGCACGTGACCCACGCCCATATTGCGTTGTTGCTTACCCACCACCGTTAAAATGATGCCAAGCAGCGCCGCACCGCTCATACACAGCGCAAATCGCTGTAACGGTGATAACAATTCAAACGCTTCAGCA
>CAYOXK010000136.1:0-4976 GCA_964407915.1 uncultured Gammaproteobacteria bacterium | reverse complement strand
GCTTCAGCATCGCCTTGCATGGGAAGAAATAGGGTGCCGAGCTCAAGCGCCAATCGAAACGCGATAATAATGGCAGCCGCCGCGATTCCGGTTAATACGCCTAGCAGGGCAAGTAGTGGCAGACCATCGTACTGCCGCGATAGCTTAAACTGTTGCTGTTCATGAAAGCGCTGATACGCCTGCGCCCATCTTGTTGGGCGTGGCAAAATGCGGGCTACTGTGGCTAGGAGTTTGCGAAGGGTGCTCACAAGTTGGCTTAGCGAGGTGCAGACGGTTGCTAGTAAAGCGGCTAGCGTTAAAACGGCAAAGCGCGCGAGACGTCGATCTTATGAATTAACTGCGCGAACTGAGTCTGTATACGCTGTAGCGACTCTGCATCATCGGCCTCGAATCGAAGCACGAGTATTGGCGTCGTGTTCGATGGGCGAACCAAGCCGAAGCCATCTGCGAAGTCAATTCTTAAACCATCAATCGTATTGACCGTACCGTCGGGAAAATCGGCGGCATCTACCAGGCGTTGCATAAAGGCGTAATGCTCACCTTCAGCGAAATCCATGCGCAGCTCAGGGGTATTCGTGCTGTTGGGCAATGCATCGAATATAGCCTGCGGTGTGTCGGCTTGCTTACTTAACAATTCAATCAGCCTCGCGCCCGCATACACACCGTCATCAAAGCCGTACCAACGCTCGCGCATAAAAATATGACCACTCATTTCGCCGGCTAGGGCAGCGCCCGATTCTTTGAGTTTGGTTTTTATAAAGGAGTGCCCTGTTCGCCACATGGTAGGAACGCCCCCTGCGGCGGTGATTGCCTGAGGGAGCAGGCGCGAGCATTTGACATCGTAAATGATCTCAGCGCCCGGGTTTCGCGACAAAACATCACGTGCAAACAGCATCATCTGTCTATCCGGCCAGACTATTTCGCCGCGTGGTGTAACTACACCAAGGCGGTCGCCATCGCCATCGAACGCAAGTCCTATATCGGCACCGTGGGCTTGCACGGCAGCAATCAGATCAACTAGGTTTTCCGCTTGGCTAGGGTCGGGGTGGTGATTTGGGAACAACCCATCGATCTCGCTGTACAATTCAACAAGATCGCAGCCTATCCCTCGATACACCTGTGGAGCAGTTGCTCCAGCAACTCCATTGCCGCAGTCAATAACCACTTTTAGCGGGCGCGAGAGTTTAATGTCGGCCACAATCTCGGCTATATACTCGTCGATGATGGTCGCCTCTTTATAACCACCCGAACCGTGGGTAAAACGCTGATCGATAATGCGGTGCTTGAGCTCTTGAATGGCTTCCGCCGATAGAGTCGTACCTTCGACTACCATCTTAAAGCCGTTGTAATTGGGGGGATTGTGACTGCCCGTGATCGCTACGCATGAGCCGATATTCATGGCAAAGCAGGAGTAATACACAACGGGCGACGGCGCCAAACCGATATCGACAACATGTACGCCACTACTTTGTAACCCCATCGCTAGCGCTTGGCTCAGGTCAGGGCCCGAGAGGCGCCCATCGCGACCGATGACAATGTGGCTACCACCTGCTTCGAGCACTTGCGACCCTAAGGCGCGGCCAATATCTGTGACAATGTCGAGAGTCAGGGTGGTGTCAACAATCCCTCGAATGTCATAAGCTTTGAATATTTCGTGCGGGAAATTCATAGTTTACACCTGCGGGAATACAACGACGTCGCGCGTTGTGAACTCGGGACCTTCTTTTCTAGAGCCGATCGGCTTGCGCAGCGGCCCTAGTTAGGGATAGAGCGCGGCTAATTTATTTTGTGTATCGCCCGTCCCGTAACCGCTAATGCAGCCTCGTGCATCGTTTCGGCAAGGGTAGGGTGGGCATGTACTGTGCGAGCGAGGTCTTCGCTAGAAGCAGAGTATTCGAGTGCAAGCACCGCTTCAGCGATGAGTTCTGATGCGCTTGGCCCCAAAATATGCACACCCAGTATGCGATCAGTTTTGGCGTCGGCTACTATTTTTATGCGGCCACCTTTGGCATTCATCGCGAGCGCTCGACCATTGGCCGCGAATGGGAAAAACCCAGAGTTGACTTTGTAGCCCGCTGCTTTTGCCTCGTCTTCATTCATGCCTACCCACGCGATTTCGGGATGGGTGTAGATTACCCAAGGGATATTGTTGTGGTTGAGCTGCGGTTTTTGACCCGCAATAATTTCGGCAACGGCTCCGCCTTCCTCTGAACCCTTGTGGGCTAACATGGGGCCTTTTACCGCATCACCAATCGCATACACATTGGCGATGTTCGTTTCAAATTGAGCATTGATGGCAATGCGACCGCGTTCGTCCAATTCTAACCCGACGCCTTTGTCGGCTATGTCGGCCGTATTCGGCTTGCGACCCACGGCAACGATCAGCTTGTCGAATGTTTCATTAAATTCTTCGCCCTTAAGCGTATAACTTACTTGTACGCCCTTTTTGCTTACTTTAGAAGCTGTGACCTTTGCGCCAAGCTTAATGTCTAGCCCTTGCTCCTTAGTAAACGTTCTAAACACTTCTCGCGATAGCTGTACGTCCACAGGCGGCAGGAAGGTGTCCATGGCTTCAAGAATGGTTACGTTGGAGCCAAGTCGATTCCAGACGCTACCAAGCTCTAAGCCAATAACACCCGCGCCGATTACGCCTAAGCGCTTCGGTACGGAAGTGAATGACAGAGCTCCGGCGTTGTCAACGATGAGGTCGCCATCGATTGCCGCGACAGGGATGTTTATGGGTACTGAACCCACCGCTAAAATTACATGCTTGCCCGTTAGGGTTTGGGTAACTTTACCTTTATGGCTAATCTCAACTTGGCGCTTGTCTAACAGGCGACCACGGCCGTGTACCATGGTTATTTTGTTGGCTTTCATTAAGCCCGCGATCCCTTGCGTTAAATTGCTTACAACTTGATCTTTGCGTGCGAGCATCTTAGCTATATCCACACTCACTTTGCCCGTGCTGATCCCGTGATCCGCCAGTCCATGTTGTGCCTCGGCGAAGCGCTCTGATGAGTCAAGCAACGCCTTGGATGGAATACAGCCTACGTTTAGGCATGTGCCGCCTAAAGAAGGTTTGCCTTGCGCGTTCGACCAATCGTCTACGCAGGCCGTCTGTAAACCTAACTGAGCACAACGAATAGCGGCCACGTAGCCCGCAGGGCCGGCGCCAACTACAACAACATCAAACTGGTCTGCCATGTCTTTCATCGGTGATTAAATGAGCAAAGCGTGTTTGCTCTGGGTTAATTCAAACTATTATTACAGTGCGCTTATAGCTCAAGCAACAAACGCGCTGGATCCTCTAAACATTCTTTGATGGTGCGCAGAAACAATACTGACTGCTTGCCATCGATAATTCGATGATCGTAGGTTAGAGCGAGATACATCATGGGTCTTATAACCACTTCACCATTGAGTGCAATCGGTCGTTCTTCAATGCGGTGCATGCCTAAAATTGCACTTTGTGGTGGGTTTACTATGGGTGTTGATAACATGGAGCCAAACACGCCACCATTTGAAATGGTAAACGTGCCGCCGCTTAGATCTTCCATGGTCAGTTTGCCGTCTTTGGCTTTTGTACCAAAATCACTGATGGTTTTTTCAATGTCAGCAAAGCTCATTTGGTCAACATTGCGCAGCACTGGCACGACGAGTCCGCGTGGCGAGCTGGCGGCAATACCAATATCATAGTAATCATGATAGACCATATCACTGCCATCAATAGAGGCGTTGACCGCAGGGAAGCGCTTTAGTGCCTCGATGGTGGCTTTAACAAAGAAAGACATAAAGCCTAGGCGCGCGCCGTGGGTCTTTTCAAACTGGTCTTTATACTGATTACGTATGTCGATTACGGCTTTAAGATCGACGTCGTTAAACGTCGTGAGCATGGCCTGCGTCTCTTGTGCTTCTTTTAAACGCCGCGCAATGGTCGAACGCAATCGTGACATAGGTTCGCGACGTTCCGCCCTCGTCCCTGTAGACACTTTGGGCGTGGCCTGTGGGGCCACACTAGGCTGTGCGGTGGCGGAGCTTGATGTGCTCTTTGCAGCGCTCGCAGAGCCTTTTTGTTCGATCGCGGCGACCACATCCTCTTTAAGCAGGCGGCCATTCTTCCCAGAGCCTTGAATGGATGCCGGGTCAATATCGTTTTCGGCTACGAGTTTTTTAACCGCAGGACTCAGCTTATCAGCGTCGGAGTTGTTGCTGTCACTCTGAGCCGACGACGTCTCGCCCTTATCGCTTGTCGATGCTGTTTTGGTCTGCGAATCCGGTTGCGAGCTGTCAGCGGAGCCAGATGCTACTGCGCCTTCTTCGATAATAGCCAGAATATCTTGTTCGCCTACCGTGGCACCTTCTTCATAGCGAATTTCTTTGATTACTCCATTCACCATGCTAGGCACTTCAAGCACGACCTTCTCGGTCTCGATGTCGACAATATTCTCGTCGATGCTGACGGAATCTCCCACTTTCTTGTGCCACGCAGCTACCGTTGCTTCAGACACCGATTCGGGCAGGATAGGCACTTTTACTTCAACAGACATGAGGAGCTCCTGTGTTTAACTCAGTATTTAATTGCATTACATTCTGACGCTTATACATGCGCCTCGACCTTATCGGTGTCTTGCACCGACAGCACAGATAGTGCATCGTCAATCAATTTGGCTTGCTGATCACGATGCGTTGATAAATAACCCGCAGCAGGCGACGCTGACGCATCGCGCCCTGCATAATACAAAGTGTGCTCAGCACGGATACAGGCTTTGAAATGATGCAAGATCTGATACCAGGCACCTTGATTCTTCGGTTCTTCCTGACACCATACTACTTCGCTAGCATTTTTATAACGTTCTATTTGTTTTATTACGGCATCGCGAGGGAACGGATACAACTGCTCCACTCGTAAAATAGCCACATCGTCTTGTTGGGCTTCTCGGCGTTGTTCCAATAAATCGAAATACACTTTACCCGTG
>CAYOXK010000135.1:0-5696 GCA_964407915.1 uncultured Gammaproteobacteria bacterium | reverse complement strand
ACTAGCGCCAAGATACCCAAGGTAACTTGCAGCACAAGTACGCCCGCAACCAGATTAGCCGCGGTCTGAAAAGACTGTTTACGCGCTATCCAGACGCTCAGCAACAAGACTAGCGCCACCGCGACAGCCAAGTAGCGATGCACGAATTGAATCGTTACCGCATTTTCAAAAAAGTTTCGCCAGACGGGCTGCATCGCCAACACACCCGTTGGAATCCATTCGCCATTCATGGTCGGAAAGGTGTTCATAATAAAGCCAGCGCGGGTACCGGCTACAAAGCCACCACTGAGCATCATCAAAAACACAGCGAACACACTCAACGCAGTTAAGTTGAGATACAACGGCGAGGCTTGCTGATGACGCGTGTCGCTGCGCAAAAAATCGAGCGCAAACCACAACATAAAACTAAAGATAACCAAGGCGAGACCCAAGTGGGCTGTGAGCCGGTATTGACTAACCCGCGGCATATCCACAAGGCCGCTTTGCACCATATACCAACCCATTAAGCCTTGCAAACCACCCAGTACAAACAGAGCTGCAAGCCGACCTAACCAGCGTAGAGGAATCCAGCCCCTAACAAGAAAGTAGAGTAGCGGAATAAGATAGATCATTCCGATCACTCGTCCCAGTACACGGTGCCCATACTCCCACCAGAAGATCTCTTTAAAGGCATCTAAAGACATCCCTGCATTTACCTTTATATATTCTGGGGATAAGCGATATAGCTCAAAAACTCTCATCCAAGCGGCTTCGCTCAGCGGTGGAATAATACCCATGATTGGGTCCCACTCAACCATCGACAGCCCCGACTGTGTCAAGCGGGTCATACCACCCACCACAATCATTAAATACACTACACTGGCGCATGCCAGTAGCCAATAGCCGACGATTCGATGTTCCCGCATATAGAACCTGATGAGTTAATTCAGAGGAGATAAACGCGAAATGCCGCGTGGCCGAAGTTTAATCGGCACACGCTCTAGGCAACGTGAATGAACATTACGCGCGAGCTTTTGCCGGCAGATTAAATCGCAGCAAAAACGTCGCGATGGGCACTCAATAGCTTAGTCGAGCGCTTGAAATACGAGTGTGGCGTTGGTACCGCCAAATCCAAAACTATTCGACATAATCGTGGTGATTTTAGTTTTGAGATTTTCCCTGAGGATTGGCATACCCTCGGCCACTTCGTCTAAGGTCTCGATATTGGCCGATGCCGCAAGCTCTCCCGCCTGCATCATCAACAACGAGTAAATAGCCTCATGCACGCCAGCCGCGCCAAGCGCATGGCCCGACAAAGACTTAGTTGCACTTATATAGGGAATCTTATCGCCAAACACGATCTTTAGAGCTTCTAGCTCTTTCACATCGCCAACAGGCGTACTCGTGCCGTGCGTATTCACATAGTCTATGGGCGCAGTTACACCCTCCATTGCCTGTTGCATGCACCGCACCGCACCTTCACCCGACGGCGCAACCATGTCATAACCATCCGACGTGGCACCAAACCCAACCACTTCAGCATAAACCTTGGCACCCCTAGCACGGGCATGCTCCAGTTCCTCAAGCACTAGAATTCCCCCGCCACCGGCGATCACAAAACCATCGCGATTGGCATCATAAGTACGCGATGCCTTAGTAGGGGTATCGTTGTACTTGCTCGACATGGCCCCCATGGCATCGAACAAAATAGACATCGTCCAGTGCTCTTCTTCGCCCCCACCCGCGAATACGGTGTGGTGTCGTCCGGCACGAATAAGGTCGGCTGCGTGGCCAATACAATGGGCGCTGGTTGAGCAGGCAGAACTAATAGAATAACTCGTACCTTGAATTCCAAACAAAGTAGACAGACACGCCGATGTGGTGCTGCCCATGGTCTTAGGTACCGCATAGGGACCAATGCGCTTCACGCCACGTTCTTTAGCAATCTCAGCGGCCAAAATATTATTGGATGGAGAGCCACCGCCTGAACCCGTGATCAAACCCACTTGAGGATTTTTAATCTCGTCAAGCTCCAAGCCGGCATCGTCAATGGCTTGCTGCATCGCAATGTAGCTGTACGCCGCGGCATCGCCCATAAAGCGATAGGCTTTGCGATCAATCAACTCTTGAGCATCAATATGTACTCGGCCAGCCACTTGGCTGCGCATGCCAATTTGCGCGTAATCTTCACAAAACTGTATTCCTGATTTCCCAGCAAGGAGATTTTTACTCACCTGTTCCGCGTTATTACCAAGGCTTGAAACAATCCCCAGTCCTGTAATGACAACTCTGCGCATACCTTAGCTCCGTTGCTTAAAAAACAATAGTCAGTGAGTGAGAAAACATTAAACGAATGAGAAAGGCGTTAACTTTGCGCGCCAAACAGCCCAACCTTTAGATCTTGCATCTCGTAGATCAATTCGCCGTCAACGGTTACCTTGGCATCCCCAATACCCATAAACAAGCGGCGTGAAATAACGCGCTTCATGGTCACTTCGTAACGCACCAATTTTGCTGTGGGTTCTACCTGACCAGTAAACTTTACCTCGCCAACCCCCAGTGCGCGCCCTTTACCAGGACCACCCAACCAAGACAAATAAAATCCTACCAGTTGCCAAACGGCGTCAAGACCAAGACAACCCGGCATAACGGGGTCGCCCTTAAAATGACAGGCAAAAAACCAAAGGTCAGGATTTACATCCAATTCGGCCACCACTAGGCCTTTGCCGTATTCGCCACCATCATCATTGATCTCGGTGATGCGATCGAACATCAACATCGGTGGAGCCGGTAAACGGGAAGTATCTTGATCAGGTAATTCGCCGTTGCCGTGCGCGATCAAGTCTTCATAAGAATAGCTACTTTGCTGTTTCATATCGAAAATAAAGAGGTTGAGCAGTCACTTAAATTGCTCGTTTCAATTGGGGCTAAGCCTAACGTTAAACAGGTAAAATGCAAGCAGATTAATCACCGGACATGCAATTCTGAGCCCAAGTTAAGACTATAAAATAAACCAAAGTAGAACCGCAGGTATAGAGACTAAGCCAAATAAGTTACCAATCATAACAATCGAGGCTACTTGCTCAGGGTTACGATTATATTGTTCCGCGAGCATAAAGTTGATAACGGCTGGCGGCAAAACACCAAACAAAATCAAGGTAGCCTGATGCATTTCACTCATCGGGATCAATTGGATAAGCCCCAAAGCGATAGCCACTCCAACCACAGGGCAAAAGATGCCAACGACCAACCCAAGGGCTGAATCATTCAAACTGACCTTGGTGAGACGAACACCCAACGAGAATAACATCAAAGGAATTACAACTTGGCCTAGCATGTCTAAAGGTTTATCAATAAAACTTGGAATGCTCGTGTCGGTGTAGCTAAGTGATAAGCCAATGATTACTGCAATAATGATCGGCGTCTTAAATATTTCAGACACCTTAATCGAGCCCGAATAAATATAAACGCCAAGTGTGAAGCACAATATATTGCCCGCCACCACCAACATTACGCCACCATTAAGGGCTTCTGCACCCAGAGCCGCAACATATAAGGGCAACCCGAGGTTAGCCCAATTCGAGAACATCGCAGGCGGAGTTACGGTGCGCCAATCAAAGCCGATCAAACGCGCACAGATCAAGGCCACCAATCCGGAGCCCAACATCAAAATAAAGCCAGCACCAATAAGCGCTGAATAATCAACGACGTTAAAGCCTTCGGTTAACATTACTTGTAGAATCAGGGCCGGCATAAAGACGTCCATAATCAAGCGATTGGTGAACTGCATTTCGGGGTTTACCCGCGTTCCGTAAACGTAACCCACAAGGGCAATGATTAGGAGTGGTGATACAATTTCAAAAACTTGAGAGAGCATGAAAAACGGCCATTGAGTCTGCAAGATCGGCAATTATAATTGATCCCTACGCAGATAACTCGCTGTATACCCAAGAACCACTCTCTTGCCTCAGACGCTTCACCTTTAATGGTGAACACCTAACGTTAATAACCCCCACCACTGACTACGGCATGAGCGATTCTGACGACATTTATCGATCCGCACTTGCGCGCGTAAAACCGTTTGAATTTAACGAAACGGTTACGCGCGTGTTTGACGACATGATTCGCAGGTCGGTGCCGGGCTACGCGCAAGTTCTAGAACTATTGCCCACCTTGATGCGACAACTCGCAAACGGCATGCCGACCCCGCAACGTAGCTTTCGGTTTTACGATTTAGGCTGCTCGCTCGGCGCTGGATTGCGGGCCATTGCTCGCGGTGTAGATACGCCCGAACAGGTCGAATTTTATGCTGCGCACAAAGCCGAGTTTATTGGTGTTGATTTGTCTGCACCCATGATCGCGCAAGCCAAGAAGCTACTGGAGCCCTGGTTCTCGACCCATAAACTAAAACTCGCTTTGCACCAACAGGATCTTCTAAGCTATTCATTGCAGCCCACTGATCTGGTATTAATGAATTTCACGTTACAGTTTATTGAACTCGGCAAACGGCCCGAACTGATTGCGCGGATCTACAAGGCTCTGCAGCCCGGGGGTTACTTGGTGTTGTCTGAGAAAATTCGCTTTGACGATACCGAGGTCGATCAAGCGATGACCCGCATACACCATCAGTTTAAAGCCGACCAAGGCTATAGCGAACTAGAGATAAGCCAAAAGCGCGACGCAATCGAAAATGTACTGGTGCCAGAAACCGTGGCAACCCACGTCGAGCGCCTGCAAAATGCTGGGTTTAAGGTGGTAACGTCTTGGTTACAGAACTTTCAGTTCGTTTCGTTTTTAGCGATCAAATGATGCATTACGACACGTTTTTTCAAAGAGAGGAATTTGCGCCCTATGCAGCACATTTTCGGCGCGCAATACAAGAGCGCTCTGACCCTGCCCGACATGGCGACCTAGACGCTTGGCTCAGTATTTTGTTCGCCCTTCCCAACCGAGTCGCACAGCACTTAGATTTTAATCGAGCAACCGTTTTGATTGGTAATCACGACGAGGTAAGCGCAAACGAGGCTCAGGCGATACAACAAGGTTTATTCGCCCTCTCGCCTTGGCGCAAGGGGCCATTCTCGGTGTTTGGCACCACTATTGATACCGAATGGCGTTCGGACTGGAAATGGCAACGCGTGGCACCCCATATCCAAGACCTCACGCACCGCAGCATCTTAGATGTAGGGTGTGGTTCTGGTTATCATTGCTGGCGCATGTTGGGAGCGGGTGCGCGCTATGTATTGGGCATAGATCCTTCCATGCGATTTCAAGTGCAGCATCGCGCCTTGCAAAAATTCGCGCAATGCCCGCAATTTGACATGCTGCCCATTGGCATTGAAGACCTGCCAACTGACTTAAGCGCCTTCGACACAGTGTTTTCGATGGGCGTTTTGTACCATCGAAAGGACCCGCTTGCGCATGTTCAGGAGCTATTTCATTTGCTGAAAGCATCCGGTGAGCTCGTTCTGGAAACGCTCATCGTTGAAGAGGCATTCGAGCCGTCGGGAATCTTTACTCCAGCTGAGCGCTATGCCCAAATGCGTAATGTTTGGAGCATTACAACCGTCAGCAAAACATTGGAATTGCTCGACCAAGCAGGTTTTTCTAACCCTCGATGTGTCGACATCAATATCACTTCGCTACAAGAACAACGGCAAACCGAATGGATGCGGTTTCATTCCTTAGAGCAGTTTCTTAACCCCAACGATCACACT
>CAYOXK010000134.1:0-5721 GCA_964407915.1 uncultured Gammaproteobacteria bacterium | reverse complement strand
GTGTTTGCCTCAATGTGGGCTGTATCCCGTCCAAGGCATTATTGCATTCTGCCGCCGTTATTGCGCAAGCGCGTGACATGGCCGCGCACGGCGTCACGTTTGGCAAACCAAAGATCGACGTAGCTAAATTACGGGCGTTCAAAGAATCTGTTATCGGCAAGCTCACCACCGGCCTAGCCGGTATGGCCAAATCGCGTAAAGTTACCGTTATTCAAGGCGTAGCTCGCTTCACGGGCGAACACAGTCTAGCGGTGAGCAGCACACTTGATGACGGTCACAACCACGCACAGACCATAGAGTTCGACCAAGCAATCATTGCTGCGGGATCGCGCGTTTCGGTGCTTCCAACCTTTGCGGTTGAAGATGACCGTATTATCGACTCTACCGGTGCGTTAGCGCTCTCCGACATTCCCGAAAGTCTATTAATCGTGGGCGGAGGCATTATCGGTTTAGAAATGGCCACCGTTTACAGCGAGCTGGGCAGCAAGGTCAGTATCGTTGAATTTATGCCTGACATCATTCCCGGCGCAGATCAAGATCTGATAGCACCACTTAAAAAGCGCATGAAGTCCTTGTTGCAAGACATCATGACGAATACCAAGGTAACTAAACTCAACCCGACTCCAGAGGCGATTGAAGTACATTTTGAGCACGCACAAGATGGTACCGCCCTGCCCACCCAAAAATTTGCCAAAGTGCTCATTGCCACCGGTCGGCAGCCTAATGGTGACCAACTAAATCCACAGGCCGCTGGCGTGAATGTAGATGACCGCGGCTTTATTAAAGTCGACGCACAGATGCGCACCAATGTGGCACACATCTTTGCCATTGGCGATATTGTGGGCCAACCAATGCTGGCGCATAAAGCGACTCATGAAGGTAAAGTGGCCGCCGAAGTGTGTGCGGGTATGAACACAGCGTTTCAGGCCTCGGTCATCCCATCGGTCGCGTACACTGACCCCGAAATCGCTTGGGTCGGTTTAACCGAGATCGAAGCTAAAAAGCAGGGTATTGAGTATGAGAAGGCGGTTTTCCCGTGGGCCGCATCAGGTCGCGCAATTGGCAATGACCGTACTGAGGGCAAAACTAAATTATTAGTAGATCCCAAAACCGAGCGAATACTCGGCGGTGGAATCGTGGGTACTCAGGCAGGCGATCTCATTTCTGAAATTGCGCTAGCGATCGAAATGGGCGCCGATGTGAGCGATATTGCACTGACTATTCACCCGCATCCGACGCTGTCTGAATCGATCGCGATGGCAGCCGAAATTCAAGAAGGCACTATTACCGATCTCTACATGCCTAAAAAGGCCAGTCACTAGGTGCTTGTACCCTAACACCGATTAACTCTCCATGATGGCGTCGCTTTTTACCTATTAAGGCGCCATAAAGAAGCCTTACTTAGGCCGTTAGAGCGTTCATTGCAACGTTTGCTGTAATGGCAAAACCGCCCCCGAATGGCGCATGGCATGCTATATTCTCGCCCTTAATTCCTCGGTGACATAGGTCGGCTTTGTTCTCTGAGGTACAAGAACAAGTGATGTCGAGCGTGCAAAGCCTACGCTCTGCGCCGCGATCAAAGTTACATAGAGACTCCTTATGTTTAAATTGCTTGAAAGCAATCCGCAACTGTCAGAAATAAAGGGTTACTACAAGAACCAAAGACAGATTTTTAGAGACTCGAAATATGCCAATCAGATTTTGGTGACGGTGTCTGATGTCTTTGATCGTGCGCAAGATAAATCTCCGTTTGGCCCCGACCTTGAGACCCATCTAATAGGTGCCACAGCGCGCACCACGCTCGCGTCTGCCCCCTTTAATTTCTTGCAAACATTGAACTTGAATAATGTTCAGCATGTTCTTGATTTATCTGAAGATTTCGGCACTACCGCACATTATTTAGCCGACCACGTGGCCAGTGTTGAAGCCGTTAAAGTCGATCAAGACTTAGCTCGACTGACGGTCCGCCGTTGCGTGGATAAACCCAATGTTCGAGTCATTCTTGAAGACTTACCTAAATTGGTTTTTCCCACCGCGCATTACGACCTTATTGTGCTGGGTTGTTTAGATAACCACGATCTTAATGAACAAGAGCTGATGCAGCTCTTGGCTCGATTACGGCCCGCTTTAAGTGCGCGCGGCGTGTTGATAGTCAATGCGCAAAACCAAAATCGTTTGAGTTATCTGTTCTCACCAGAGGGTAATTTAAACCCGAGGGGCCCCGATTTCGTAGACCTTTATCGCCACCCTACGCAGCGTCTTGACAGTGGCGCGGTCACGCTCTGGCAATTTCGTAAGCTAGTGCTCGATCTGGGCTTCGCCCATGTGGATGTGCATGGCACCTATTCCCAAGGCAATCATTATGCCAATTTGTTTTCAGAAGACTATCTGACGTCAGCGGTAGATCCACTTAACCATTTTTATCGAATCAATTCCTTGAAACGAGACGACTTGTGTGAGTACTTGGTGTACCGACAGTTGTTTTTAAACAAGCAGCCTCTCATTAATTTTGCGAGTCGTTATTTATTTGTAATAGGCGCACATGCCCAAGTTACTCGGGCCATTTACGATAATGACTTTAGCCACTACGCAGGCACCGGACGCAAGCCCGAATGGCGAACCAACACTGTACGAGCGCGGGCTGCGCAGTTCGTTCACAAACAACGCAAACATCCTGCAATCACGAGCAAATCAGAACTCGTGACCCAAGATGTAAGTGAGCAACCGTTTGAGAAAGGCGCGCTCTTGGTCAACGATTGGCTCGATGCCATTATTGATTTTGATGAACAAGCCTTTATCCGCCTGGTCGAAACGTACTACGAATGGCTGCGCGCGCAGCAAGCGCAGGGCCCCGAGCAGTTCAATCAAACCGCCTATGATCTACTGCCCTTTAATATCTTAGTCAGCGTTAAAAGCGGCCAGCGCATTTTTAAAACGATCGACCCTGAATGGCAAATCAACAGCCCCCTGTCAGCCGACTTCGTACTTTTTAGGGCACTCTTCTGGTTTGCATTTGAAAATAAAGCGCTGCTAAAAAAGTATGCGGAGCACACTCAGCTTTTTTCCATTGCCGCGTTTGTTAATCAGTACGCGCCTAATATCACCGAGCAAAGCGATCTAGATGCTTTTATAGAGCTTGAAGAGCGTGTACAAGCACAAATAGATCCGCAATTTACCGCCGGTTCGGTACGACTAGCGCTTGAACAAGCGTTTGACTCTAACGCTGTACGTGATGACCAAACAGTGGCTCAAGCCGTTTGGGTTACACAGGATGGCGAAACCAATAGAATGCAATTGGGCTCGGCAGCCGTCACCAAGATCGCAACACCGCAAACGGTGGAGCTGGGTCTTGGAGACTACAACGATCGCTTCACTCACATCCGCATTGATCCAGTGTCGTGTATGGGTGGCTTCAGGCTGTTAAATGTCACGCTGAGCACTGCGCAGAATAAGACGGTGGCAGAGTTTGCTAGTGCCCAAATATTAGCGCAAGCGCAATTCGAGAATCTGCAAATAATTGGGCCAGAAAACTCCTCGGAACATAGCGAAGGGCTTTTGCTGGCCATCAATGATGATCCTCATCTCGTGTTAAACGTTGCAAATGTTAAGGGTGTGGACACTGTAAGCCGCGTCAGCCTAACACTGACATGGGTGTGGGATGATCGCTATAGCTCGGCCTTGACCACTTTGAGTCAGGAATTGACCAAGCGGAATCGGGCATTACTGCAGCAATTGAATACCATCAACACGCTCCGCTCAGAAAATCGCTACCAGGAATCAACTATTAGCGATCTGCGCGATCATCGGCGCACGCTGATGGAATATGAGCAGGATCAAGAACGGCGTGCCTTAGCCATTCAAGCGCATGTTGCACATTTGCGCGAGGCATTAAATCAACAACGGCACAAAAACGATGTGCTATACGAATTCTTACTGGCCAGACCGAGTACTCGTATTAAAGCGTTTGCGTCGCGCATGGTAAACCGTGCATTGGGCAGACCCATACATGAGGTGGACACAGACGTATTCAAACCTCCGGTACCCGAACCTGAACCTACTCCCTGGGAAGAATTGCTCGGACAAAACACCCAAGATTATGGCTTGTGGATTAGCGAAAACGACCTCACACCAAGCCAATTAGAGGCGGCTCGAGCAGAGATTGCCAACATGCCGTACACGCCGGTCTTTTCGATATTAGTGCCCATTTACAATACCGACCCAGAGTATTTGCTGCCAATGATTCGTTCGGTACAGGCACAAATCTACCCGCATTGGCAATTGTGCTTAGTGGATGATTGTTCACCTAAAAGCTATCTGCGCAGTATCTTAGAGCATGAAGCATCCAAGGACGATCGCATAAGTATTCGCCTCAATGACGTAAACCAAGGCATTTCTGTGACGACTAACGACGCTCTGGCAATGGCGCGTGGCGATTACATCGCCTTACTCGACCACGACGATGAAATTAGCGTGGATGCGCTATACCACAACGCTAAAGCGATTAATGCCAACCCTAAGCTCGGCCTCATTTACAGTGATGAAGATAAAATGGACATGGAGGGTAATCGCCTAGAACCGTTCTTCAAACCTGATTACTCGCAAGATCTGTTAGAAACCAATAACTACATATGCCACTTCAGCGTAATCAAGAGATCGATCATGGATCAAATTGGTGGGTTTCGCGAGGGGTTGGATGGGTCACAAGACCACGATGTAATCTTACGCGCCGCCCAGGCCGCTGAGCAAATTCACCACATCCCGCGGATTCTGTATCATTGGCGTAAAATTCCTGGCTCCACCGCTGTGGTCTATGATGCAAAATCCTATGCGTGGGAAGCCGGTCGAAAATCAGTAGAAGACTTGCTGCGCAAACGCGAAGAAGGAGTAAGGGTAGAATTTGGCAGTCTAAAAGGCAGCTATCGGGTGTTCCGCGACATCAAGGGCGAACCGAAGATCAGTATCGTAATTCCATTCAAGGATAAACCGGAACTACTGAGAGCGTGTTTAACCTCTATTTTAAATCGTACGAGTTATCGCAATTTTGAAGTGATTGGCGTCAGCAACAATTCTGAACAAGCCGATACACTCGAAACCATGGCCCAATTTACGGCGCGCGATCAACGTATTCGCTTTGTAGAGCATAACGTACCGTTTAATTTCTCGGCGATTTGCAACTATGGTGTGAGTCAGGCCAACGGCGAATACATAGTTCTGTTGAATAATGATATCGAGATCATTAGTAGCGACTGGCTAGAGCGCTTACTCGAACATGCGCAAAGACCCGAAATTGGTGCGGTGGGTGGCAAGTTACTCTACCCCGACGGACGCATTCAACACGCTGGCATTGTAGTTGGAATGGTGGGCGCAGCTGGCCACCCCCATAAATTCTTTCCTGATAACCACATTGGGTATCATGGTCGATTGCACATGGTTTACAACGTTAGCGCAGTCACCGGCGCCATGTTAATGGTCGCGCGCGATAAATATAACGAGGTGGGTGGACTCGACGCACAGGAACTTGCGGTTGCCTATAACGATGTGGACTTCTGTTTGAAATTACTAGACGCTGGCTACACCAATCTATTTACCCCTCACTGCAAAGCTACGCACCATGAATCGTTAAGCAGGGGGTATGAAGACACACCCGAAAAAGTAGCGCGCTTACATCGCGAACAGCACGTGTTCCTGCAGCGCTGGGCCGACTTTTTGGCTAAAGGGGAT
>CAYOXK010000133.1:278-5881 GCA_964407915.1 uncultured Gammaproteobacteria bacterium | reverse complement strand
AGCTCAACGTCTGGCACCGGTCGGTGAATTTGCAGCCGTCTCGCCAGCGGAAGGTTCTGCACCGCAAGCAAGCGCTGAGCCCGTCGTGTTATCTGGAGCCGACGCGTACGCAAGCTGCGCAGCCTGTCACGATGCCGGCATTGCTGGTGCGCCGCTGTTTGGTGATTCAAGCGTTTGGGCTGACCATGTCAGCAAAGGCATTGAAACGCTCTACACGAATGCTATTCAAGGCTATCAGGGTTCTGACGGCTACATGCCTGCCAAAGGAGGCAACACAAGTTTGTCTGACGAGTCAGTGAAGGCGGCAGTGGATTATATGGTGGAAGCCGCGCAATAGCAGTGGCCCTGAGAACAAGAATAGATAACGGTTCTCAACAACGCCCCAAAAGTGATAGGCCGACGTGGAAACCACGTCGGCTTTTTTTTTAAGCTAAAAGCTTTTAATCGTGCGCTCATAAATTGAATGAGCCCTTCAAGTAGTATGCAGCAATGTGAGCCTACATCAAGGCGCTTACTCGCGTGCGAACTCCATGCGGATTTGTGCTGTATCAGGCGCACTTTGCCGCTCTACGGTAGCGCTCTCTACCCTCACACCAAATTGCTGCTCTAGAACAGCAATCCAACTCACCCAGCCGTTAAATGATGCATTCTCAAGAACTACTTGCACCGTCATTTGATTCGCGCTGGGCGTGATCTGCGCAATACTCCCAGCAAGATCATTAGCGCGCGCGGTTCTTTCCAAAATCGCCACAAATGACTGATCAGTTGCTTGTCGTGTGCTGTCATTGCTCTGAGACTCTGCGACCGTGCCGTGCGCCGCCTGTTCGCGCAACCACACCAAATTTGAACGTAAACTGCTCACATTGGTTTGCATCGTTTGAGTCGCCGTGAGAAACGGGCGATAAACAAGTTGGTACCCCGCAATGATCGCGATAGTAGCCGCGCCCAGTAGGACGATCAGCCTCTCTCGGGCGCTAATCGAAAACCATCTTTTCTTAAGCTCTGTAAACATGCTTGTACACGCTGTAAGTTGCTGTATCTGCGTCGAGGCACATTATTGGTTTGCCGTTAGGTCGGTGCTGGCAAGCACAAAGGTGGCTACTATTGCATTATCTTCAGTGCTCGTGCCCTGCAATTTAACGTCAAACGCCACCAACTTTCGCAGTCGATTCACGATTCCGTCAACCTGACCTAAACTGCTTAAATATGCTGAAACAATTAACTGTTCTTCCGCATAGCGTATTTCCTTTAACGTGACACGCTCGGCGCGAAATGCGGGCGCAATGGCCATTAGCATACGGGGCAACGAGGTTAGATTTGAACCATGCCCACGTTCTGACAATATCCGTTCGGCAAACATGCGTTCTTGTCCGGGTGCCACATAGTCGAGCTCGGGTAATAGCTGCTTAACCAATACTTGGCTTTCGGTGGTAATCGACGCAATTTCGCGGTGCAATGAGTAATAGCTTATAACAGCGCTAATGGCCAACGCTAACACTGCCACGCCTGCTACCGCCACCGCAGGCAAATATTCTTTGAACCGAGCTTTGCGTGAGCGGGGGCGATACTGTTCACTCCACAGGTCAATGTCAGCCAGGCCAGAATACTCTAACCAATGCGCCATGCGGTCTCCGAAAGACCAATATCTTATATCGCGCTCTGAATGTGCAGCAACCAGCTTTTCTGCAAACGCCTTGTCGTTCACCGCAATGACCGCACCGAGTGACGTCTCTTTGAGCCACAAGGGCACCAGATCAACATCCATGCTCACGCCAAAGCCATACTCTGAGCGAGCGAGCACACGCTCGCCCACCAGTGCCAGAGTACAGGATGCTACATCGTGGGTTGGCAATAAAGCATAGTCGGGAATGATGCGGGTAGCGGGAATGCTATTGAGTGAGCAGATTTGACTCCACTCGTGCAGCTTACTTTTGGCGACGCTGTAAACGGTTACTTCCGTTTCAGCTTGCCATTTTGGACACACAAAATACAAGTGCTCAATATCTTCAGCAAACAGCTCTTCCAGAGCATAGGGAAGTGCAGCATTAAATTGTTTACGCGTCTTCGCGGGAATTTTTATTCTGTGCGAGGTAACCCATTCGCCGGGCACCACACCTACGACGACCTCTTCCTCGGTAATGGGATAATTGCTGGAGTCAGGAACCTCACCAAAAGCCTCAACCCGCGAGCCTTTAGCATCCACCCATTCAAAGGGTGCCTCTAAGTTAAGAAAGATCATCGGATGTGACGGCTTTTAACGGTCGATGATTTAAACACAAAGAATCATACTCTCGATGCAATACCCGCATGGATTCGGCCAGTTCAGAATTTGCCTTATCGGCCGCTCTAAAAACGATTGTTCGCATGCAATACACTGAATTGTCGAGTGAGATTTTAACGTTTATTTGATAGTACTGACTGGCAGCCGACAGAGTCCCTGGGAACGGCGCTTGCGGATCTAAAGCCGAGGCTTGGATAATAGCATTTTCTGCTAGACTAATATCAGCAGGCGTGTAACCTAAAAATTCAGGTTGATTGCGCAATTCAACAAAGGCGGCAACCCCCGCTGTATCAAATTGCGGTGAAGGACTTAATGCAGCGAGGAGTTCGGCGCTCGCGGAATTTATGTTCAGCGGCACATTCTCAGCGGGCAGTACGGTGACGTATGGCTCAAGATCTGCGATTATTTGCGCTGAATAACCCTGTACGAAGCGCAATTCGCCTAGCGACGATAATTTTTGGTCTGACGCATAATACGGCACTTCGCCGCTTGCATAGCTGCCACTCTCTCGCCCAAACGGTAATTCCAAATCATTCGAGTCTATCCAATCTACCAAAGAATCATAGAGCTGGTTTTTGGTATCTAGTTCCGTAACCCCAATTGTTTCCAGTAGGTTAAAGAAGATTCGCTTATGCGCATCTTTCGCGCGCGGCTGAGTCACCGCTAAATTATTGAGGTTATAGCGCCCTTGCAGATCCAGAATAAAAAAATCGACAGGTGTGTCTCCAAACTCTACGCGGGGCAATGACTCTGCCTCTTGCGCATTGTCCCGTTGCAAGCTAAAACGCTCTTCCTCAGCGCTCGGCCCTGCGGACTCGAGTTGGCCTACTCTAGCCCAGTCTTCTTTTTGATGGTCAGAGGTTCGATCTTGATCTTCGTGTAACAAGCGCATGGCCCACGCATTAGCGCCTTGTGCGTATTGATACCCTTGTTCGGCGATATTTTGATTCGATACGCGACGTAGCAATAATTGTTGATCTTCGACCATAAAGGCTAACAGCGTCACCATCAGAAATACCAACATCACCACCACCAACAACACGACTCCAGTTTCCTTTGCGGATGATGGTCGCCAGGGTCGCGAAGCCGTCGCAATGCGCAACGGAACAGTGGTTCGCGTGCGCGCTACCATACTAAGCTCTCTTGGGTGGTGCAAGATTTCATCAATTCGATATGCTGCCACTCAGCATTAAAATAGTTCGTTCAAACACTTTGCCATTCTGCAATTCCACGCGTAACTCAATCAGATCAGGCAGGCGCGAAGATTCACTCCACCGTTTAGTTTCGCTACTCCTACCGTCTTCAATGGCATGCAAGGTTATATCGACCGCTTGTACATCTTCCAAGAATAAGCGCTTAGTGATCGACGTATCTCCATCGGGATCCATCACCGGATATTGCGTACGCACAAAATGCCCTTCTGTGAACTCCCACTTTATTCGTCGGGGCACCCCTACTCCCGATAAACGCAAATCGGGATACAGCGCAGTGAGCTCGATGAGACTATCTTTGTCGTTGATAGCCATAGCCGTTTTCAAGGAGTCGCCATATTCATCCTTGCCTAGTCGATTGCTGGCAAAACGCAGATCACGCTCAAGAAACAAAAAGAATTTTTGCAATTCAGTTATTTCTTGATTCTTTTGCATAATTCGCTCGCGCGTATCAAGAAATTGAATTAAGGCGGGAAAAATGATCGAGGCAATAACGGCGAATATGGCGACCGCTACCACCACTTCAATTAATGTGAATCCTTGCCGATTGCCGCATTTAGTAAAGCACTTAATCACGCTAACGACTCTCAATCATGGCCGTAGTGAGTTGGCTTACCACGCGGTTGGACGCGTCCCCATCCAGGCTCACCTGTACCGACACTAAAAAAACCCCGTCGACCTCAGTCGAATCTTTAGACAAACGCGTACGCCATTTATGCCCCCCCATCGCCACGGTGTCGCGCTGACTACCCTGTTTTATACGTCCCGTGAGCGCCTCATAACGGGCTTTATCGAGTGTGTTGCTCGCCACCCACTCTGCGAGTACCTTCTTTTCCAACTCAGACTGCGCGAACGTGTATTTATTGGCCGCATCAATCACAGCAACTACACCCACACCCACAATCATGAGCGCAATCATCACTTCAATCAGCGTGAACCCTCGTTGCGACGCTCTGATCATTTTAAAGTAGACTCCACAGCGAGCTGACCCTCTTCATTAAAAAACGCGCGATAGCGAAGTTTGTCGCCAATAAACAAGGCTTCAAACGGGGTGACTTCGCCCATTGTATCAATCAACACGAGTTGTTGCTGTGGCGCGTCATTTGCTCCGTTTAAATCGGGATCCAAAACCGAAATATTGGCGGTTAGTGCAACACCATCCTGCAAATGGCGCTCACCAATTAAGCTGTCGTGGTTGGAGCCATTCGACTCCGCTAGCGCCGAGGCAATAGTGTAACTGTGACTGTTTAACTGTAAGGTAAAGGGCGTTCCAGCCAGCACCGCTTCATCCTGCAGTTCAGCCACCACCGTCACAAAGCGCTGAGCTTCGAGTTTAGCTATACGATCGTTATCCTGCAGTAATGCGCCCACGAGAAAAGTCGCCATAATGCCAATTATCGCGGTCACGACTATAATTTCGATCAAGGTAAAGCCGCGTTGTTGCACCAGCGGCATCCGCTCCGAGCATCGCGTAAAACGAATGTTTTGCGTCATACCGCTAATGAACTCCGTTTGGTGTTGGGCAATTATTTAAGGTTGCAAGCGTAGCATCCAAAGCTACGCGATATGTCGATCTAACGCGAGATTAACCATCACGCGAAAATTCACCAAGCTACTCAAAGGCCATTCTCTTGAATAGTTAGGTTTCGCGTTGAATGAACGACCCCACCGTCTGCTCCCGACCAACGCTGACCATGCTCAGGTCGTCAACTCGCTGTACACCTCAGCGCTGAGCGCTTGCAATGAGTTCAATTTATTTATGCACTCGAAATCGGCCTTTAAAAAGTGGCCTAAATTGGCGCGCGCTCGCTCGCTTAACTGAAGTTGGGATTTACTTGTGCAGGAACGATTCTCGTGTATCCGGGCAGGTTCGGCAACGCCAAGCACCTGTTCGATATCCTCATTTAGATGTTCCGTAGTGATCACTGCAAAAAGTTGCTCAGCCTTTAAATGCTCTAGCATTTCCGCCAAATAAAAAGCGATATCTTCTTGTAGATGACCGATTAATCGAAACTCTTGTGCCACAGTTTCATCAAGCACCCCATCTTTATACAGCGCCAACGCGATCTGCTCTAGGGAGCCATACTTCACCAATACATCGTATTCCCCAG
>CAYOXK010000133.1:0-268 GCA_964407915.1 uncultured Gammaproteobacteria bacterium | reverse complement strand
GCCTCCGTTACCACCAATCTATAACGCCAATTAAACGCAGACACCGCTCGCGCAATCGGGTTTCGAACCACCAATAAATATTTTGAATAGCGATGAACAGGGGGCTTTTTAAAATGCGCGTAACTCACTGACGAAAACATCAGACGAATTCGCTCACTTTGCCGAACAGCATCCAACAGAGTAGAACCGCCACATTTCCCAACATGCACATAAATGAGATGCTCTTGATGATCTGAACACCGGCTCTGCGAATACTTGGTGATTAAAT
>CAYOXK010000132.1:5562-5953 GCA_964407915.1 uncultured Gammaproteobacteria bacterium | reverse complement strand
TACGCCTGGCGATATGGTTCGCGAGTTTGAAGATATGATGGTCGCCGTGCCTTTAAACGAGGTTTCGGAGCCATTTTCTTCGCAGTTCGGCGAGCACATTTTGTTGGTTGAAGATCGGCGCCTGAAAAACATCACTGAAGAAATGCTTAGAATACGTGCCGACAGTATATTGCGCAGGCAACGAGCTGATCGCGAATTTAGTCAGTGGGTGCGCGAGCTCAAAGACCAAGCCTATATCGAGCATGTTGCGCAGCCTTCGGAATCATAGCTTCGTTCGAGGCGGTTTTTAGGTTAGCGCAGCACAGTGCGGCTTTACCCATTGCATCCCCGCCACTAATACAGAGAGCACCGTTAATGTTGGCATTGGACGCTGTGTAAATGGGTAACCGAG
>CAYOXK010000132.1:0-5552 GCA_964407915.1 uncultured Gammaproteobacteria bacterium | reverse complement strand
GAGTGGTGATTTCTGTGCCTGTTGGTCTAGTTGTAACAGTTGCATGGCACGCTCTAAGCCTTGAGTTGTTGGTTCTTTGTAGGGCTGGCAGGGATAGACAACCCCCTTTTTTTATTTAGCGATATTGATGTTGCAGAGTTTGTTCGTGCGTGCACCTGTCGGCGGCATCACGCGCTTGTTAGCGTTATTAAGCACCACAAGTATTGGTGCGCGTTTGTGAATTACAAATACTTTGATTGTTTTTAGGTTATCTACCTGACTTTTTGAGGATGTCAATTGAACCAAATTCTTAAACATAACCGTACTAAAATTATTGCTACGATCGGCCCTGCGTCTTCGAGCCAAAAAGTGATTGCAGCCCTTATCAGCAATGGCTGCAGTGTTTTTCGAATTAATTTTTCGCACGGTAGTCATGAGTCACATTTAGAAGCCATTACCAACATTCGAGCGGTGGCGACAACTTTACGACAAAGCGTCGCCATTTTGGGTGACCTACAAGGCCCTAAAATCAGGATCGGTTCTATTGTTGGTGATGGTTTCGCATTGGAAGTAGGGCAAACCTTGGTGCTCGATTCTAGTATAGCCGATGATGCTGGCAGCGAGTCTGGAGTGAGCTATGTGTGCAAAACACTTGCAAGCAGTTGTGAGCCTGGGCGTGTACTGATGTTGGATGATGGTCGGGTGCAGCTCGAGGTAACCGCGATAGAAGGGAATCGCATTACCACGCGGGTGATTGCGGGTAGCTATTTGTCTTCGCGTAAAGGGCTTAACTTAAAAGGTGGCGGTCTGGCTGAAGATGCATTGACCGCCAAAGATAAAAAGGACATGGCGTTTGCCGCTGAGCATGAGCTAGATTATTTATGTGTATCGTTTCCCTGCTGCCCGCAGGATATGGAAGATGCGCGGGCTATGCTCGACTATATCGGTTGCTCGGCTAAGCTCATCGCTAAGCTTGAACGTGCCGAAGTGGTACAGGATCAAGAAGCTATCGACGCTATGATCAATAGCTGTGATGGAGTAATGGTTGCGCGCGGTGATCTAGCTGTCGAAATTGGTTTTGAGTCAGTCACATCGGTACAAAAGTTGATTGTTGCGCGGGCGCGCAGGCTTAATAAACCGGTAATTGTGGCGACTCAAATGGTTGAAAGTATGATCGAAAGCCCGGTGCCCACGCGTGCGGAAGTCAGCGATATTGCCAATGCGGTGTTTGATTATGCCGATGCCGTCATGTTGTCAGGCGAAACCGCCATGGGTAAATACCCCGTTGAAGTAGTGAAGACCGTTTATGACGTCATAATTGCCACTGAGCGAAACGTGATCACGCAAGTGTCTAAGCATCGCGTAGAGATGGAGTTTGAGTTAGTTGACGAATCCATTGCGATGGCCGCCATGTACTTGTCGAATCACTTTATGAAAATTAAAGCGATTGCCTGTTTAACCGAGTCAGGTAGCACGGCGTTGTGGATGTCGCGGATAAAAACGCATTTGCCGCTCGTGGCCATGTCGTCCAAGCAATCAACGCTCAATGCTGTGGCGTTGTACAAGGGTGTGATACCCGCGCATTTGCCGTATGAGTCAAAACGTAACGAACAATTGCATGAAGTAATTCAATACTTGCGCCAAGAAGTGGATGTTACGGCAGGCGACTACGTAGCCGTAACGTACGGAGACGTGGTTGGCGTAGACGGCAATACCAACACCCTGAAGATTCTTAAAGTACCCAAATAGACAAGATTGAGGTGTTGCCTCGGAAGCAAGCAAAGCACGCGTCCGATACAAATACTTACCGCGAACCTGTCTAAGCAACAATGCGAATTGGCAGCAGATTTCATGTTTTAACGCGACTAATTTTCGCTTGAATGCTTGCGCTCGGTTGAATCTAAAAAAACAATGCGTATAATTCCGCGATGGAAAATATCAAACAAGCTCTTACCTTCGACGACGTCCTGTTGATGCCGGCCCGCTCGGCTGTTCTGCCCCGCGATGTCTCGCTAAAATCCCGCATTACCCGTGATATCGAACTTGGAATTCCGTTGCTATCGGCGGCTATGGATACCGTTACCGAGGCCCGCATGGCGATTTGCTTGGCGCAGCTCGGTGGGTTAAGCATCATCCATAAGAACATGTCGCCCGCGCAACAAGCGAACCATGTAGCTAAAGTTAAAAAGTTTGAAAGCGGAGTAATCAGCGACCCCATCAAAGTGTCTCCAACCACCAGCATTGGTGAAGTGATCGAATTAACCAAACGCAATGGTATTTCGGGTGTACCAGTGGTGGACGGACTAGATTTGGTTGGGATTGTGACGGGTCGAGACTTGCGTTTCGAAACACGTCTAGACCAGCCTATATCGTTAGCTATGACGCCGAAAGATCGTTTAGTGACGGTTAAAGAGGGCGCGAGCAAGCAAGAAGTGCAAAACCTTTTGCATGAGCACCGCATCGAGAAAGTGCTGGTTGTAGACGACAATTTTCGTCTAAAAGGCCTAATTACCGTAAAAGATATTCAAAAGTCCACCGATCATCCAGATGCGTGTAAGGACGAGAATGGTCATCTGCGCGTGGGCGCGGCCGTGGGTACGGGAGCCGATACTGAGGAACGCGCCGCGCTGTTAGTAGAAGCCGGCGTTGACATTATTGTAGTGGATACGGCCCATGGCCATTCCGAAGGCGTGTTGGCCACGGTGGCTCGAATCAAGAAGCAGTATCCTTCCATACAGATTGTGGGCGGTAACATCGCGACCGCGCAAGCCGCACTAGATCTAGTTAAAGCGGGTGCTGATGCGGTTAAAGTGGGCATAGGCCCTGGATCGATTTGCACAACGCGCATGGTGGCGGGCGTAGGTATGCCGCAAATCACGGCCGTTTATGATGTGGCTCAAGCGCTTAAAAAGAGCGGCGTGCCTTTGATCGCTGACGGCGGACTGAGGTTCTCTGGCGATATATCCAAAGCCATCGCGGCAGGCGCCCATAGCGTTATGGTCGGTAGTTTATTGGCAGGATCAGACGAGGCACCAGGCGAAATCGAGTTGTTTCAAGGGCGCTCCTACAAATCCTATCGTGGCATGGGCTCGCTGGGCGCGATGGAGCAAGGTTCCAAAGACCGTTACTTTCAAGCAGACGAATCTGTGGCCGAAAAACTGGTCCCCGAAGGCATCGAGGGACGGGTTCCGTACAAAGGCCCTGCCAGCAATATCGTGCATCAGTTGATGGGCGGTCTGCGCTCGAGCATGGGCTACACAGGCAATGCCGATTTAGAATCGATGCGCACCAATTGCGAGTTTGTGCAGATTACTAATGCGGGGGTGCGGGAATCGCATGTGCACGACGTTACGATCACGAAGGAAGCACCCAACTATAGAAGTTAATGCATTTTGCGATGCTTGAAACCGCATCAGAAGTTGCCTCGTTTACTCCGCATTCAACTGCGCACAATCTAGCGCTGAGACATTACCATGGTTGATATTCACGCCGATCGCATTCTCATTTTAGATTTTGGCTCACAATATACTCAGCTGATTGGCCGGCGCGTACGCGAGCTAGGCGTGTATTGCGAGATTTGGGCTTATGATAATGATCTCGAGACGATCAAGGCGTTTGCTCCCAGTGGCGTCATTTTTTCGGGCGGTCCATCCAGCGTAACTGAACAACATACCCCCCGACCCCCGCAAGGCATATATGAACTCGGTGTGCCGATCCTAGGTGTGTGCTATGGCCTACAGTGCATGGCCGAAATGTTGGGTGGCAAAGTGTCCACTTCCGATGTGCGCGAATTCGGGCATGCGACGGTTACATTGAATCAAGCCAACCGGCTCATCAATGAAGACGAACAAAATGTTTGGATGAGTCACGGCGACAAAGTGACCAAAGTGCCCCCAGGTTTCAGCGTAATTGCCAGTTCTGCCAATGCTCCGCTCTGCGCCATCGCCGACGAATCGCGCCGCTTCTACGGTGTGCAATTTCACCCAGAAGTAACTCATAGTGAATTTGGCTTGCAATTACTAAGCCGTTTTGTGCACGAAATTTGTGGCTGCGGAAGCAGTTGGACTGCACAAAACATCATTGACGACAGCATCGCGACCGCGCGCGAGCAGGTGGGCGACGACCACGTAATTTTAGGCTTAAGTGGTGGCGTAGACTCATCTGTGGTGGCCGCGCTGCTACACCGCGCCATTGGCGACCGCTTGACCTGCATTTTCGTCGATAACGGACTCTTACGCTTGAATGAGGGCGCACAAGTCATGCAAACGTTTGCTGACAACATGGGCGTGCGGGTCATTCGCGTGGACGCCGAGCAACGCTTTTTGGATGCACTGGCCGGACAAGAAGAGCCCGAAGCAAAACGTAAGATAATTGGGCGAGTCTTTGTGGAAATCTTCGAGGAAGAAGCCAACAAGATCAGCAACGCCAAATGGTTGGCGCAGGGCACGATCTACCCCGATGTGATTGAATCAGCCGCGTCTAAAACCGGCAAGGCACAAGTGATTAAATCGCATCATAATGTGGGTGGCTTGCCGCTTGGCATGAAGCTCAAGTTGCTCGAACCCTTGCGTGAGTTGTTTAAAGACGAAGTTCGTAAAATCGGTTTAGAGTTGGGCTTACCCGAAACGATGATCATGCGGCACCCCTTTCCGGGTCCAGGCTTGGGCGTGCGCATTTTAGGCGAAGTGAAAAGGGAATTCGCCGATGTGCTCAGATTGGCTGACGCCATCTTTATGGAAGAGCTATATAAATCGGGCTGGTACGCTAGAACGTCGCAAGCGTTTGCGGTTTTTCTTCCCGTTAAGTCGGTTGGCGTAGTAGGTGACAATCGTGCCTACGACTACGTTGTCGCGCTGCGCGCGGTACAAACCATCGACTTTATGACCGCCACCTGGGCACCCCTTCCTTACGAATTGCTTGCGCACATTTCCAATCGAATCATCAACGAAGTACGCGGCATCAGTCGCGTCACCTACGACATCTCCAGCAAGCCGCCCGCTACGATTGAGTGGGAGTAGGGTTTGGGGCTGGCGTTAAAGTCCCCATTCTCCAAGCTCCAGCGACTGGGAACCCGCGACACGCGTTCGAACGCTCAGAGTGGAAGTTGATGTGATTCTTCCTGAACGGCCCAAGCTACAGTGACTCCTAGGCCGCTGGCACAAGCTCGTTCGGAAAAGTTTCTGTTAATCCTGGGCTATGAATCCGACAAATTGATGCGAGGTGACATTGAAATTCTAAGGTATCAAGTCGTCATCGCAAGTCAACGAGCCCACGCCGCAACGGCGAGTCTGTGGCGTGGGCTAATCCTGTACTTAAATCAAAGAGCGTGATTGAATGGGGGTTATCTAAGCGTTTTCTCAAACTTAGTGTCACCCTTAATGCTCAATCATGCGAGCCTTACAAACAAAAATTGATGACTTTGCCATTGTCTGCCTTTACAACAAAACACTGGGAGCCTCCTGCCGAACAGGTCTTTGCTTGCGTGTCCTCTATTAGTATTTCTATATCGGTCAAAGTAACTTTATCAAACCATAAGCCCTTACCCGAGAAGATTTCATCGGTGCCATAAGCAA
>CAYOXK010000131.1:0-5969 GCA_964407915.1 uncultured Gammaproteobacteria bacterium | reverse complement strand
TAGACTCCCTTTTGTTCAAACCGATTTCCGCGTGCAACGTTAACGCCAGATCTGCTTTGGTAATTGCCATTATTGCCATCCTCTGATTATTTTAGGCTAAGCAAGTTCATGCTTGTGAACCCGCTTTAGCACTGTATAGTTATAGTCGCATTCTCGAATGCTCGCAACAATTACCGCAGGCTCGCGCCAAATTTACGCGTAAGCACGTCTAAGGCATTTGCAACGCACGCCTGACTTTCTTCGTCCGTGAGCGTACGTGCCTGCTCACGTAATGTAAGCTTAAGCGATAAACTCTTCTGCCCTGCTGGAATGCCCTGCCCTTGGTACACATCAAATAACACCAAGTCTACCAAACGGGGGCCCAGCTCGGCTTGCACTGCCGCCATTAGATCAGCTACGACGACAGACTGATCTACCAACACCGACAAATCCCGTTTTGACTCTGGAAACTTCGACATACCTTGAAAGCGGGGCAAACGTGCACGAAACGCAGCATTGAGATCCAATTCGAATACAAACGTGCCAGCGCCTGTGTCTAGATCCCTGCGCTTTTCTAGCAAGGGGTGTAAGCGCGCAATTCGTCCCACCACCGCCTGCTCATCAAGCTTGATTACCTCCGCACTCTGCCCAGGATGCAAGCCATCGAATACCGCCTTACGCAGGCTAAACAGATGCCGTGATCCGGTAAGATCAAACAGTGCTTCCAGATCGGCTTTCAAGTCGAAAAAGTCGACAGATTGCGTATGATCAAGCCCCCACTGAACTGGATAACGCGGCCCAGTCACTAACCCGGCGATTCTAGGAACTTCGGTAAAACCATCTGGGGCAAGATGATATGTGGCACCCACTTCAAAAATACGCACGCGCTCGGCCTGACGGTTTAAATTAAATTGCGCAGTTCGAATCAAACCAGGCAGTAAGCTCGTGCGCATCACCGACATATTCTCGGCGAGTGGATTGCTCACGCGCACAGGTTGCTCGGCACCAAACGGCTCAAGCTCCTGAGGATCGACAAAGCTATAACTGATGCTCTCAAAAAAATCACGAGCAACCAGAGTTTGCCGTATTTTACGCGACGACACGCTAGCCTCAGAAGCAACCTTACTGCGAGGTGCAATTTTAGGAATAGACGTAGGGATACTGTCGTAACCTATCACGCGCGCGATTTCTTCAACTAGGTCGGCCTCGTACTCAATATCAAAACGATAACTCGGTGCCGTCACGCGCCAACCTGCATCAGTCTCTACCACCTGTTCACTGACTCGGTTAAGTACCTGCGCGACTTCCACTCGATCGAGTCGCATACCAAGAAGTTGCGTTAGGCGTTCGAAACGCAGCTCCACCATCGCATTGCTCGTTGGCGCACTAGCAGAAGCCGTGCAAATTGCGCCCGCTTCGCCCCCACATATGGCCAAGACCAACTCGGTCGCACGTTCCAGCGCTTCGCGCGGCAATTGCGGGTCGACGCCGCGCTCAAAGCGATGTGCGGAGTCAGTGTGCAATCCATACCGGCGCGCCGCACCCGCTGCAGATTTACGCGTAAAGTGGGCAGACTCGAACACAATGTCACAGCTCGCGTCACCAATAGCACTCGCAGCACCGCCCATCACACCGGCAATAGCCATCGGTGCGAGGGCGTCGGCAATAACTAAGGTGGATGAATCAAGCGTCGCGGAAGAACCGTCGAGCAAGTCAATGGTTTCGCCGTCTTGCGCGCATCGCACCACAATCTTGTCGTTGATTTTAGCCAGATCGAAAGCATGCAGCGGTTGGCCCAACTCAAGCATCACATAGTTACCAATATCCACGACTGGGCTAATAGGTCTTAAGCCGCTCCGTCGCAAACGCTCACGCATCCAGAGCGGCGTGGTAGCCGATGGGTCTATTCCTTTTATAACGCGCGCCAAATACTCGGGACATCGCTCAGGCGCAAGGTTCTCGATATCGATTATCGCTTCACTCGAGACGGTCTGAGACGCCACATCAACTGGATGGTAATTGCCGTTGGCTAATACGCGCAACTCGCGCGCAATACCACGAATGCTCAAACAGTCCCCACGATTAGGGGTTAAGTCGATATCGATGAGAGCATCACTTAAATTTAGGTAGTCGTCGATGCGTTGACCAAGCGTGGCATCTTCATCCAGTTCCAGCAGGCCGCTCGATTCCTCGGCCAAACCAAGTTCAGCCGCAGAGCACAGCATTCCATTCGATTCAATGCCGCGCACCTTTGCTTGCTTGATTTTAAGTCCATTCGGCAATTGCGCCCCCACCAAGGCAACTGCTACCAACATGCCTTCCCGCACATTGGGTGCACCGCATACAATCTCTAATACGCTACCGCCAACATCAACCTGAGTCACATTTAAACGATCGGCATCCGGATGCCTGCGCAGCGATTGCACCTGACCCACAACTAAATGCTCTATCTCACCTGGCAGAAGAGCAACGCCATCCACCTCTAACCCCGCATGTGTTAAACGCTCAGCAATTTGCTGAGCATTGAGGTCGGTGCTGATCCAATCTCGCAACCAATGTTCGCTAACTATCATTGCAGTTGCTCCAAAAAGCTAAGGTCGTTATCGAAAAATAGGCGCAAATCGTCTACACCATAGCGCAACATAGTTAAGCGCTCCACACCTAAGCCGAAGGCGAAACCCGTGTATTTCTCAGAATCGATGCCTACGTGTTTAAACACTTCGGGGTGAACCATGCCGCTACCGAGCACCTCGATCCAACCGCTGTGCTTACAAATACGGCAGCCCTTAGTGCAAAAAACACAGCTGATATCCACTTCGGCGGAGGGCTCAGTGAATGGAAAGTAGGAGGGCCGCAGACGAATCGAGAGATCAGCCTCAAAAAATTGCTGCAAGAAATTAGTAAGCACACCCTTAAGGTCAGCAAAGGAAATACCCTCGTCCACCATCAAGCCTTCAACCTGATGAAACATCGGGGTATGGGTTACGTCGGAGTCGCAGCGATACACGCGCCCTGGTGCAATAATATTGATGGGGGGTTGGTTGTTAAGCATAAAGCGCGCTTGTACGGGCGACGTATGCGTTCGCAATAAATGCGCATCCTGAGCACCTTTTGTACCCCGCTCGATATGCGATGAGTCTACATAAAAAGTGTCATGCATCGCGCGCGCGGGGTGTTCAGCCGGAATATTCAGTGCTTCAAAATTATGAAAATCGTCTTCGATTTCCGGTCCCTCGGCTACCCCAAACCCCATTGCAACAAAAATGTCTTCAATACGCTGCATCGTGCGCGTAACGGGGTGAAGGCCACCCGTGTGCAAGCCGCGACCAGGCAAGCTCACGTCAATTGCGGTGCGAGCTATTGTCTCGCTAAGTGCTTGTTCGTCCAGCAGCGTCTTGCGTCCATTTAAGGCGTTCGCGAGCTCAGTCTTTACTTGATTTACGCGGTCCCCAAATAAAGGACGCTGTTCTGGCGGCAAATTACCAATTTGCTTGAGCTGCAACGTGAGCTCACCTTTCTTACCTAGATACTGAACCCTGAGAGTTTCTAGTTCACTCGGGTTGTTCGTTTGAGCAACCGCGTCTATCGCTTTTGCGAGTACCGCTTGTAGACTTGCTTCGATTTGAGTATCCATACTGACCACACTATAAACAGCGCCAATGGGGCGAGTTAAACGACACGGCCAAGTCTATTCTCAGAACAGACTCAAGCCGCCTATTTTAAGCAGAGGCTCCAGAACGAGCCGTTAGACCGTGTACATCGCGCTAGAAAGATCCTGATAAACGCCTGCAGCGATTCTATAAAAGCTACAGTGATCAAACAACATAGGGTCTTCCGCGCCCTGCGTCACGGCGCACAAAAACTAAAAAACGACAAACAAAAAAAGGAAGGCTAAGCCTTCCCCTTTCTGTTTTAGATACTGCTACGCAACGCGATAAGCTTACGCGGCTAAAGCAGCTTTCGCTTTCTCGGCCAATTCGGCAAACGCTGATGGATCATGCACAGCGATATCAGCTAATACTTTGCGGTCCAACTCAATCTCCGCGCGGCTCAGGCCATTGATAAAGCGACTGTAATTCATACCATTAATCTTGGCAGCAGCGCTAATCCGAGTGATCCACAAACGGCGAAATTGCCGCTTACGTTGGCGTCTATCGCGATACTCGTATTGACCTGCACGCGTAACCGCTTGCTTAGCCACTCGAAAAACATTTTTATTGCGGCCACGATAGCCTTTTGCTTGGCTAATGACCTTCTTGTGCTTGGCACGGGCGGTGACGCCCCTTTTTACTCTAGGCATTTCGTTCTCTCACTAAAAGGTTAATTAGTTACGCGTAAGGCAACATACGGCTGATCAATCTAGCATCACAATCTTCCGCTAGAACACCATGTCGTAAATGTCTTTTACGTTTAGTCGATTTCTTGGTCAAAATATGACGCAAGTGCGACTGAGAGCGCTTGAACTTGCCGCTACCGGTTTTTTTAAAGCGCTTAGCAGCGCCGCTGTGACTTTTAATTTTAGGCATAATTACTCCAGGCTGGATTGCCAGTTGCCATTTTTTGATAGCCGAGAGAAGTTTAAAAGTGTGACTTCTTCGGCCCGATTATTGAACAGTATGAAGCTACCCTGTTCTAGTATTAGAGGAATAACTCCTCGAATTCACTTGATGTACATTACCGCCAGAACTGCTTTTCCAGAACTACTTCTTCAGTGGCGCAAGTACCATCACCATTTGGCGACCTTCGAGCTTTGGAAACTGCTCTACCCCACCGATGTCTTCTAAGTCGGTCTCGATCCGCTTGAGCAGTTCGATGCCTAACTCTTTGTGTGCCATTTCGCGACCCCGAAACCGGATGGTCACTTTAGTTTTGTCGCCTTCGTCGAGAAATTCGCGCAATTTGCGTAATTTGATATTGTAGTCACCAATATCGGTACCGGGTCGAAACTTAATCTCTTTTACTTGGATTTGCTTTTGGTTTTTACGCGCTGCCGCTTTACGCTTGCTGTCTTCGTATAAAAACTTACCGTAGTCCATAACGCGGCATACGGGTGGATCCACATTGGGTGAAATTTCGACTAAATCAAAACCGGACTCTTCGGCCAAGCGCAATGCGTCAGCAATGCTCAAAATACCGGCTTGTTCCCCGTCTGCACCAATAACTCTGACCTCAGGGGCCTTGATGTCATTGTTAATGCGTTGCTGTTTCTTGATGGCTATGGTGATACCTCATTAATTTTCTCAAAACTGCATCAAACTATGGTTCTGTTAAGGGCCTTAGTCTGAATCCCGTGCTTCTGCCCTTAGATTGGCTGCCTTGTAAAATTATGCAACCTCTAACAGCAACTGCTTGCGTGCTCTACTGCACGCTTTTCTCTTACTCGGCGAATACGTAATCTGGTAGACGCGATTGGATTTGAACCAACGACCCCCACCATGTCAAGGTGGTGCTCTAACCAACTGAGCTACGCGTCTAAAATTAGGATGCGGACAATATCAAACACCCATGGTAGTTTCAACAAATTTTGGCGACTAAAAGCCTTTGTTTTTTCTCAGAATTTCGCATTTTTGACACATTTTTTTACATCTATACACGCGATTGTAAAGAGTAGTCGTTAATAATACTCCAACGCGTCAGGGCGCGTTCCAACTTAAATCTTCAACCAGGAGTCAAGACCATGGATATTATGCAGTTAGCGACGCAGGTGCTTGCGTCTAAATTAGGTAATTCGGCGAACACCAACGATGCGTTGCTGCAGTCGGTGATCGGCAACTTATTAGGTGGATCAAATAGTCAAGGGATTGACTTAGGTGCCATCGTAGGCAGTCTGCAAGGCGGCGGCCTCGCCGATATCGCTGAGTCTTGGCTCGGTGATGGCGACAACGCAGACATCGCGCCATCACAGATTGAAGCATTATTAGGCAGCGATAAACTGCGGCAAGCCGCCGCGCAATTAGGCGCGAATCAACACGACTTGCTGGAAGGTCTCC
>CAYOXK010000130.1:0-5991 GCA_964407915.1 uncultured Gammaproteobacteria bacterium | reverse complement strand
TTATTGCACTCTTTATTGCACTCTTTATTGCACTCTTTATTGCACTCTTTATTGCACTCTTTATTGCACTCTTTATTGCGCACTGCGGGTCGATGCCTTAGGGCGGGTCGATGCCTTAGGCGCTCGCCTTGTTCTGCTCGTTGATCATAGCATCGAGTTCGGATTTCAGTTTGCTCAGAATTGTGTCGTAGCCATACGCGCCTAGTTTTTCGCCGCGTCGCTTAAGGTTTACTTGTTTCGGACCGCACCATAGGCCAAGATCGGCATCATCTGTTTCACCGGGTCCATTGACCCTACAGCCCATTACAGCGATCGTTATCTTGTATTCCTCGGCGTATTCTGTCATTGCCTTCACATCTTGAGCCAGTTCTATAAAGGCCTCATTCTCCACGCGCGAACAGCTTGGGCAACTGATGATATTGAGCTTGTCTGGGTCAAACGCCACTACGCTCCGTACGCGACCTGCGTAAATGTCGTCAACAATCTCGTGGCCAGCATCCACTTCATCGGCTTTGTCTATGTTAGGCAAGGTTAACGATACTCGCACCGTGTCGCCGATTCCGCGACCAATTAATTGCTCAAAAGCGATACGCGTCTTGATAATGCCCATTGGTGGCATGCCCGCCTCGGTAACGCCTAGATGAAGTGGCACGTCGGGACGTTTTTCGGCAAACCGAATATTCGCACTCACCACTTTTTGGGGATCGGAGTCTTTGAGCGACACGCAATACCGCGTAAATCCAATCGAGTCTAAAAATTCACAATGTTCGAGTGCGCTATCGAGCATGGGCGAGACGGAGTCGCGCGGGTCGTACATCTCAAGTTTGGCGGGGTCTACCGAACCGCAATTTACGCCAACGCGCATCGCACAGTCGTGGGTGCCCGCGACGTCAGCTAAATAACGGACTTTTTCCTGCCAGTGCTTTTTACGTTCATGGTGAAATAGGTGGCCGGGGTTATATCGAATTTTATCAACATAGGGTGCCACCAGTTCAGCCATACGGTAATTCTCTTGCAGGTCTACCGATAGAATCGCCGAGGTGGCTTGGCGGATTTGTTTAAGTGCTTCGGCATCGGCCTTGTTGTCCACCGCGATGCGTACCACTCCGGCTCTACGTGCATGCAGAGCATTAGTTTGGGCGATGGTGGCGTCGATGTCTTGCGTGCGGGTCGCGCACATACTTTGTACTAATATAGGGTTGCCCGCGCCGATGACGGCGCTACCTACGGCTACTGCTCGAGTATTGTTGCGAGTGATCTTCACTGGGTGCACCTGAATAATGGTTGTGCTTAATTAAGGAGTTCTAAAATAATTTTGCTGCCGAAGTAGCCTAATTGCATGCAGAGAAATGCAGCAATAATCCATGGCATGGCCTGCCCGCCGCTCAATCCAGAACGCAGGCGTGCGGCTAATACCCACGCGCTCAAAAACCAAGCGAGTAGGGCAAATACAGTATGGTGCGAGAATTCAACGGGTACGTTAAAAAGTGCCTGACTAAATACACTGCCTGTTAGTAACGTGATGGTGAGTAAGGCAAAGCCAATAAGCAGTAAGCGAAAGATCAAGCTCTCCATGGTTTCTAAGGGAGGCAATACCGCTAAAATGTTCGCACGAACACGCTTCTTCAATTGCGATTCTTGATAGGTATACACAATCGCTTGAATTGCACTGATGGCGATAAAAGTGTAGGCGAGCATTGAAGTCAATATGTGTAACTTCAGGCTCGTACTTGTTTCATGCGCAATAAGTAATGTTTGGCCGGGGTCTGAGCTCCACAAATAAGAGAACAGCAATGACAGGATCGTTAACGGAAAAACAATTACCGCCAATCGAATGAGTGTCATAAAGCGGCACAAGCATAAAAACGTTGCAACTAAAATGACACTGATCAACGCGGTCATCGAAGCTACGCTCAAATTAAGTACTAACGCGGACTCATTAAAGTCGAACGACAAAACCAGCGCGTAAGCGCTATGCGCGATCAAGGCTAATAAGCCGAGTGGCAACGTGGCGCGCGCGCACAGATCGAGTAATGCCCTTAAGGGCGATAACGAACGTGCAGCTAAGTCAGGTTCTGCGGGCGGCTTGAGTTGCCATGCCGCTCCCAGCGTGGCAAGCGTATAAAGTGCCGCCGCGGCCCACAGGGTTAAAGAACTGTGTAGAATCAACATGCTTTGAGTCGATGCTTATAAAGTGATTTTTACGATCGTTTTGTGGTCAAAGCGCAATCATACACCTTCAACGCGCATGCCTTAATGACCACCCAAATAACAATGCGCTATTATAGTCTATTTAGATAACGAAGTAGGTAAACCCATGTTCGAACAGTTAGGCGATCGCCTTCAGCACACCCTAAAGAAAATGCGCGGGCAAGCACGCCTGAGCGAAGACAATATTAGCGATGCGATGCGCGAAGTTCGGCTCGCATTACTTGAAGCCGACGTAGCGCTGCCCGTGGTTAAGGCGTTTATTACGAACGTAAAAGCGAAAGCCGTAGGTGTGGATGTCTCTAAAAGTCTGAACCCTGGGCAGATGGTCGTCAAGATAGTTCAAGACGAGTTAGTTCAGTTAATGGGCGCGGCCAACGACGAGCTTAACTTAACCCAAGCCCCTCCTGCGGTGGTGCTTGTGGCGGGTTTGCAGGGGGCTGGTAAAACGACGACCGTTGCCAAATTGGCCAATTGGCTAAAGGTGCGCAAAAATAAAAAGGTAATGGTGGTGAGCGCAGACGTATACCGACCCGCCGCGATCGAGCAGTTAAAGATGCTTGCGCAGTCTATTGACGTGTTGTTTTGTCCAAGTTCGACCACCGATGATCCCGTCGCTATCGTCAAGGCTGCGCTGCAAGCGGCTAAGAACGCGGTTGCGGATGTTTTGATTATTGATACGGCGGGTCGCCAACACGTCGATCAAGCGCTCATGGCCGAGATTCAGCTCGTACATAGAGCGGCGAACCCAATTGAGACGCTCTTTGTCGTAGACAGTATGACGGGCCAGGATGCGGTACTCAGTGCTCAAGCGTTTGATCAAGCTTTGCCTCTTACCGGCGTTATCTTAACCAAAACCGATGGTGATGCACGCGGGGGCGCAGCGTTGTCTATCCGCCATGTAACGGGCAAGCCGATCAAGTTTTTAGGTGTCGGCGAGAAAATTGATGGGCTCGAGGCGTTTCATCCTGACCGTATTGCATCGCGTATTTTAGGTATGGGCGATGTGATGTCATTGATCGAGGAGGCTGAACTCAAGGTCGATCAAGACAAAGCTCAAAAACTGGTTAATAAAATTAAAAAGGGTCAAGGATTTGACCTTGAAGACTATCGCGATCAAGTTGCCCAAATGAATCAGTTTGGTGGAATTGAAAGCATGCTCGACAAACTGCCGGGCATGGGCAATATGAAGATTCCGACCGGTGCGCTCGGTAATGCCATGGGCGACATGAATAAGAGCGTAGCGATTATTAATTCCATGACACCGCACGAGCGGCACTTTCCCAACGTGATTCAAGGGGGGCGAAAAAGACGTATTGCTGCGGGCTCGGGTACCACTATTCAGGATGTTAATAAAACACTCAAGCAGTTTACCCAAATGCAGAAGATGATGCGCAAGATGGGTGGTAAGGGCAAGATGGCGAAAATGATGCGTGGGATGGGAGGTATGCCAGGGGGGAAGCTCCCCCCTGGCGGAATGGGGGGAGGCTTCGGTTTCTAATAGATCAGAACTACGACTTAAGCTTGGGAATGGCTTTTTGCAGGTGCGGTCATCCATAAGATCAGTAAACAACTAATCCAAACACCGCAGGCCATATAGAATAGGGCTCCACCGTCAGTATTGCCTGCCGCATCAATTACACGATTGACACCTAGCGGCGTAAACAGATGAAAGAAAATGGCGCCGGAGATAACGCCTAAGCCGATTAAAGCGCCAAGCCGACGTGTGCCAGCAAACACTAACAGCGCGCACGCGATCAGTTCAACACCGCCAATAAGATAGCCGCCATAGAGCGCGAAGATTGGGGCAATAAAGTTTAAGCCAATGCTGCTGAGCCACTGCGCTATGGTGTTGAATATAATGTCTGTTTCTTCGGAACCCGCAAACTTAAAGAACAAAGATTGAACAAAAACAAAAATAACAAAGGTGATCAGCGCCCAGAGAACCCATTTATTGTTTTTCATGTGAAAAGCTCCATTAATTTTTGTAAATAAAGTACTGCTTTCGTGCTGCAATCTCTATGTGAATGAATCTTGCCCACTCTAAGAACGGACTAGTAACGACGGCATTGCACGAAAAGGGCTTATCGGCCTAAAAGTTCTTTTATTTGCGCACATAAACGGCTAAAATCGCGCGCCCTAGACGTGAACCAAGAACGTTTTGGTAGCGACAAGAATCAATTAGCCAGTTGTATTGCGAATGGTCGCAGTTCAATTGCTTTTACGGAAATAGACAGAGTATTAAGTATGGTAACAATCAGACTAGCTCGTGGCGGCGCCAAAAAACGGCCTTTCTACGGAATTATGGTAGCCGATCAACGTATGGCACCACGTGGCCGTTTTATTGAGCGCGTAGGCTTTTTCAATCCTCGTGCAGTAGGTGGCGAAGAGCGCTTACGTGTAGATATGGAGCGGGTTGAGTATTGGATCGGCAAAGGAGCTCAGCCCTCTGAGCGCGTGGCTGGACTGCTTCGCCAATTCAAGCGCGGACCAGAAGCCATCGAAGCCGAAAAAACTAAATTAGAAACTGCTACTGCTGAAAAATTAGCGGCGGCTGCTAAAGCGGAAGCTGATGCAGTGAAAGCCAAAGAAAAAGCAGCTGCCGAAGCCCAAGCGGCTGAAGAGGCAAACGCCGACGCGGTTGAAGACAGTGTTGCGGCAACCGACGAAGCACCTACTAGCGGCGAAGAAGATTCTGCGGTTAAAACAGCTGAGTAATCGCTGCAAGAATTTTCTTTTTAGGTTCGTTAAAGCGCCACTGTTACAAACCCCGTGTTAGCACATTCGGGGTTTAAAACACTAAGGTGGTCTGCGGTGATTTATCACGGTGGCATTTAAAAAGGCAGCTTGTGTATATTGAAGTTGGGAAAATTGTCGGTGTGTGGGGCGTTAAGGGCTGGGTCAAACTTCACTCCTATACACGCAACCGCGAAGACATCGCGCACTATTCCACTTGGTATCTGAGTAAAGCTGACCGAGGTGCGCCATTGGATTTAAGCGCAAATGCGCGAGTTCAGCCCGTAGCGGTCAAAGACTGTCGAGCGCAAGGGCAGAGCATTGTGGCGAATTTGGCTGATATAGCTTCGCGCGATGCGGCCAATGAACTTAATGGCTTGAGCGTTTTGGTTAAACAAGCCGACTTGCCGCAATTAGCGGAGCAAGAGTTTTATTGGCATGAGTTGATCGGTTTGCGGGTTAGTAATGCAGACGGCGAGCTTGGTGTTATTAAGTCGATTATCGAGACGGGCGCCAACGACGTATTAGTGCTTGCACCTAGTGTAGCGGTAACCGATGCGACGAAGTCTGGTACAGAGGGCGAAACTAAAAAAGACTCGGCTGCAGAAGCGGAGATTTTAATACCCTATGTTGATTCGGTCGTATTACGCGTTGAATTGGCAGAGCAGAGGATGTTTGTAGAGTGGGATCCTCGCTATTTGCAAGACTAGTCGTAAGCTAGTTTGAAAGGGGTTACTGGTACAAGCTCTCGGATTCTCGATAGGCGAAAAAAGGGAAATGAATATACAAGTTATTTCAATTTTCCCGGAAATGTTCAGTAGTTTAAGAGACTACGGGGTGATTGGTCGGGCTATCGACTCTGGTCTGTTGTCATTTTCGGCACACGATCTCAGAGACTTTAGTAGCGACAAACATCGAACGGTGGACGACCGACCTTATGGTGGTGGTCCGGGCATGGTCTTGATGGCCGAGCCATTGGCAAAAGCGCTTAGCACTGCTAAGGCGCGGGTTGCGCATTTGCCAACGAAGGTGGTTTATTTGAGCCCA
>CAYOXK010000129.1:0-6010 GCA_964407915.1 uncultured Gammaproteobacteria bacterium | reverse complement strand
CCCAACCAACCTCTGTCATTCCCAACCAACCTCTGTCTTTCCCGCGTATCGCTACAGGGACGCAGCGCGAAGTGCAACGCAGGAGCAGTTGCCGAGGCGGGAATCCATGTTTTCGCATTATCGTAGGAAATGGGTCCCCGCCTCCGCGGGGATGACGCATCGGTGCAAGACCATGGTTTCCCGCCTTCGCGGGAATGACGTTTTCGTCTGCACGGGAATGACAAAGGGATTGACTGCGTTAGCGCACTATTCTTCAGACTCCTCGATCTCTATCGAGTCTTGCGGGTCAGCTTCCACTGCATCAATCACTTCTTTTGCTTCCTTGGCCTTACGCGCCTTTTCTTCAACGCGCTCGGCACGTTTCTTGGCATCGGCTGTTGCATTAGCGGCGGTATCAACACCGAGTGCAGTACGAATTTTCGCTTCAATCTCCTTGGCTGTATCTTTGTGTTCCTTTAGATAGTCGCGCACATTGTCTTTGCCTTGACCAATACGCGTACCGTCGTAACTATACCAAGCGCCTGATTTTTCTACGATGTCGTGTTCAACGCCTAAGGTGATCAGTTCGCTCTCACGAGAAATGCCTTCGTTATAGAGAATGTCAAACTCAGTTTGCTTAAACGGCGGGGCCACCTTATTTTTGACCACCTTAACTCGCGTTTGGTTTCCATAGATTTCTTCGCCTTTCTTGATGGCGCCGATTCGTCGAATATCGAGTCGCACAGAGGCGTAGAACTTAAGAGCATTACCACCCGTCGTAGTTTCGGGATTACCGAACATCACCCCTATTTTCATACGAATTTGGTTGATGAAAATAACGAGTGTGTTGGCTTTCTGAATATTCGCCGTTAACTTACGCAATGCTTGTGACATAAGCCTAGCCTGTAAGCCCATGTGTGAATCACCCATGTCGCCCTCAATTTCAGCCTTAGGCGTAAGGGCTGCAACCGAGTCAATAACGATAACATCCACCGCGGCAGAACGAACGAGCATATCCGCGATTTCCAAGGCCTGTTCGCCCGTATCAGGCTGCGACACCAACAACTCGTCGATATCCACGCCCAATTTTTCCGCGTATTTTGGATCCAGCGCGTGTTCTGCGTCGATAAAGGCCGCAGTGCCGCCTAACTTTTGCGCTTCAGCGATTACTTGCAAGGTAAGAGTTGTTTTACCTGAGGACTCTGGCCCATAAATTTCAACAACACGTCCTCGTGGTAAACCACCAATGCCTAAGGCAATATCCAGACCGAGTGAACCTGTTGGAATAGCGTCGATACCTGCGCCAACATCCGCATCGCCCATACGCATTACTGAGCCTTTACCGTATTGTCGCTCGATTTGAGTTAAGGCCGCTTGTAGAGCCTTTGCTTTATTGTCATCCATGGGGATCTCCAAAATTCTGATTACTGATGAGCTGTTAATCTATACAGTATTACTGTATAGGTCAACAGTATAATTAGTGTTAGTTAAAATTATTTTCTTGCCGTTCATGCCCATCACCCGATACAAGCCTGAATTTTAATCAGGCCTAGGTTCGAGTCAAACCGAGGCATTGTCCAGTTGGGATGTTACTAGGCTAATTAGTAGTGCGGTGGTCGCTCAGAGCCGCCCACAACGCCGCTTTCGCTCTCGCTTTGCAAACTCTGCAATTTGCTGATCAATTGACGATTGGTTAGCTTCAATGCTTGTAGCTCTTTCTGCAAGACTGAAAACTCATCGCTCAACTGCTGTAAGGCATCGTCCACAAACGCTACCTTCATCTCAAGCGCCATTATTCGCTCACCTTCAGACATCGGCATCAACCCACTCTTTACTGCGCTCAACGGCTTTGTGCCAGCGCGCGATTTTGCGAACCGCCGTCGTCGCATCCATTGTGGGCATAAACTCTCGATCGACCTCTCGCACTTTAGTCAGATCTTGTAACGTCCAATAGCCCACTCTCAGTCCTGCTAAATAGGCGGCACCTAAAGCGGTTGATTCGAGCACCGTGGGTCTCACGACTGGGGTTTGTAAGATGTCCGCCTGAAATTGCGCGAGGAAATTGTTCGCTATGGCGCCACCATCGACGTTCAGCTGACTCAACTGAATACCACTGTCTTGCTGCATGGCTTGCAGAACATCAAAAATTTGATACGCAACCGACTCGAGCGTCGCCTTGGTAATCTCGGCTTGACCTGAATCACGCGTAAGACCAAAAATAGCCCCCCGGGCATACATGTCCCAATGGGGAGCCCCTAGACCAGAAAAAGCGGGTACAACCACCAGCCGACTTTCGGGATGGGCTTTTAAAGCTAGGGCTTCGGAGTCACTCGCCGAATCAAAAAATTTCAATTCATCCCGCAACCATTGAATGGCAGCACCTGCAATAAACACGCTGCCCTCTAAGGCGTAGGTAATTTGCCCGTCGATTGACCAAGCAATTGTGCTCAGCAACCCGCATTCACTATTAATACGTTGCGCACCCGTATTCATCAGCATAAAACAGCCCGTGCCATAAGTGTTTTTTGCCATCCCCTTACCGAAACAAGTTTGACCAAATAGCGCAGCCTGTTGGTCGCCGGCGGCACCCGCAATCGGCACACGTTGCCCCTGAAATTCAAAATACCCAAAGTCATCTGAACTGTTCTTAATGGCCGGTAACATGTGTTTGGGAATATTAAACAATGCAATTAAATCGTCGTCCCATTCACCCGTATTGATGTTCATTAACATCGTGCGAGCCGCGTTGCTGGGCTCGGTCACATGCTCGCGCCCATCTGTGAGATTCCAAATAATCCAAGTATCAATAGTGCCAAACAACAAATCGCCATTCTCAGCCGCAACACGTGCGCCCTCAACATGATCAAGTATCCAAGCAAGCTTAGTCGCCGAAAAATAGGCATCGATCACGAGGCCGGTTTTTTCTTGCACACGTTTTGCCCAACCCTGTTCCTTAAGTTCGTCACAGCGCGCGGCAGTGCGGCGATCTTGCCAAACAATGGCGTTGTATATGGGTTTGCCCGTCTGTTTATTCCAAACCACCGTGGTTTCGCGCTGATTGGTAATTCCCACGGCTGCGATATCGCTAGGCAGAAGCTGATTTTTCGCAACTAAACGCTGCAACACCGAAAACTGGCTGTCCCAAATTTCCTCTGGGTCGTGCTCTACCCAGCCCGGTTTGGGAAAATATTGTTTAAATTCAAGCTGCGATACGTCGACGATATCGGCTGCGTGATCGAATAAAATCGCTCGAGAACTCGTAGTGCCTTGATCTAAAGCAATAATGTATTGTTCGGCAGATGACGAGCTAGACGTCTCGGACTTTGCTGACAAGGGAGCCTCCTAAATAGGCAGCGCGTAAAGTTAGGTAGCGCGAAAAGAATTTAGCATCCTCTTATATTAACCCGTTTAAACGCCGATGGGGCACAGCCTCGAACCTAATTCAATAATAAAAGTGCACCGCGCACAGGATTCAGAGGTTTGAGCCCAAACCGATAATCAAAGCGGTATACTGTTTGCACTCATTTCGCCGACATACTGAATTGTAATTTAGACATTCAAGCTACTTTTAGGCACCCTGCTCTCGCGCAACTGTTATGACCACGATCGTATTTCTAGACCGCGACGGTCTTGCCGCTCACATTGAACTGCCAGCGATAACAACGCCCTATGGTAAGGCAGCGCGTGTTGTGAGTTACCCCACAACTAGCCCCGAGGAAGTAGTCAATCGATTGCGCGAAGCTGATATTGCCATCAGCAATAAGGTTGTGATTGATCAACCCGTTTTAAACGCGTGTCCCCAGCTTAAACACATTGCCGTCGCCGCTACCGGCTACAACAATATCGATGTCGCCGCGTGTCATGCGCAAGGCATTAGCGTAAGCCACATCCCTTCCTATGCAAATGTGAGCGTACCCGAACATGTCATCATGCTCATTCTTGCTTTGCGCCGCCAATTATTTGCCTACCGCCAGCATGTTGCGCTAGGCGCTTGGAGCGGTAGCCCAGTGTTCTGTCTGTTTAAAGAGCCGATCAAAGACTTGCGCCATTGTGTGCTTGGTATAGTCGGCTTCGGTCAACTCGGCGCGGCAACGGCCGAATTAGGACATGCGCTAGGCATGCACGTTATTTACACATCACGGCAAGCCAAGACCAGTGCGTTTGCAACCCGTGTAACGCTGCCCGAACTATTGCAGCAATCCGACGTGATTAGCGTGCACTGCGACCTCAACAACAGTAGCGCCAATTTAATTGGCCCTGCTGAATTTGCCCAGATGCGTAAACATGCCATTCTGATCAACACAACACGAGGCGGTGTCGTGAATGAAGCAGCCGCTGCCGAGGCTATTCTCACTGGGCAAATTGCTGGACTCGGCGTAGATGTTCTAACACAAGAGCCGCCGCCAAGCGATCACCCACTGCTGCCATTAGCCGCACGCCCCAACGTGATTATTACCCCACATATTGCTTGGGCGAGCGATGCTGCAATGCAGGCACTCGTCAATATATTGGCTCGCAATATCGAATGTCATTTGCGTGGCGAGCCTAGTAATCTCGTGGACTGAACGTGCCTTATGAAGGCATATGGCGGCGCCGCTGGGGCTTCGATTAACCGACAACTAGGTAGCAAAAATGGTAACATTTGCCGCGCTTAAACTCGGCTAAACGATCGCCACGCATAGCTCAAACACCGCTTGAAAATGGTTGGTCACGCAACTTTACTTCCCTAACTCGATCAATAGATACCCATGCAGCTCTCCAAATTTGGCTCAAAATTCTATCGCCCAACGGGTATCAATCAATTGATGGCCGATCTTGGTGACGCCTTTGTCAAAGGTCATCCAGATTTATGCATGCTCGGTGGCGGCAACCCCGCATTTATTCCTGAAGCACAAGCCTTGTTCGCGCGCGAGATGCAAAAACTCGTTGCCAGTAATGAGTTTGCACAAGCGGTGGGCACCTATGACGGCCCGCATGGGAATCAAAAATTTCGCGATTGCTTGGCCAACTACCTCAACGATCAATATGGTTGGGGGCTCAGCGCCAACAATATCGCCTTGACCAACGGCAGCCAAAATAGCTTTTTTTATCTGTTTAACGCGCTCGCAGGCGCAATGCCCGATGGCAGTAGCAAGAAAATTCTGTTTCCCTTAGCACCCGAATACATCGGCTACGCCGATGCCGGCATTACCGAGCAAATGTTCGCGGCCAACCTTCCAACGATTGAAACGCTGGATGAGCGGATGTTTAAATATCGGATTGATTTCGATAGCTTGCATATCAATGAGGATATCGCCGCAATTTGCTTGTCGCGACCCACTAACCCCACGGGCAATGTGGTCACCAACGAGGAGCTAGCGCAACTCAATGAACTGGCTCTAAAGCATCAAATCCCGCTCATTGTTGACAATGCTTATGGGCAACCCTTCCCCAATGTGATCTATGCCGATGTGTCACCCTTCTGGAATCAGAACACTATTTTATGCATGTCGCTGTCAAAGTTGGGGCTGCCCGGCGCACGCACCGGCATTGTGGTAGCCAACGAAGATCTCATCGCATTGTTTGGTCGAATCAGCAGCATTGTCACGCTTGCACCGCACAGCATGGGAGCCGCCCTAATGACCCGACTGATTGCGGATCGCGAAATCGAAGGTCTGTGTGAGAATGTATTAAAACCGTTCTACCAGCAAAAAATTGATTTTGCTAAAGAGCGGTTTTACCATCATTTTGCCGATCTGCCCGTAAAGTTCCATAAACCCGAAGGCGCCTTTTTTATGTGGCTCTGGGTAGAAGGCATGCCAATCACGAGTAAGGAGCTGTATCAACGCCTCAAGACTCGGCATGTGCTAGTGATTCCCGGTGAGGACTTCTTTATTGATATCGACCCCAGTTGGCGCCATCGACAAGAATGTCTGCGGTTAAACTACGCACAACCCGAGGATAAAATAGATCGAGGATTTGCGATTTTGGCGGAGGAAATTCGACGTTCATTCGGGGCATAAGTTCCCTCCCGTTTTAGTATGAGGCGAGC
>CAYOXK010000128.1:0-6162 GCA_964407915.1 uncultured Gammaproteobacteria bacterium | reverse complement strand
TAATAGTGGTATGGATTAAAAAATGTTGATTTGATTAGCATCACGCTATCCAAACTCGGCCAAATGCGCTATTTATTCGACAAGCGCTGTAGTACTTTTTGGGTAATGTCCACTTTCGGACTCGCATGCAAAACCCCACTGCGCAAAATAAGATCGTAACCTTCTTCCTTCGCTAATGTACTCACTTCCTGCTCGACGGTATTCTGAATAGCGCGCACTACTTCATTACGGCGTACATTGACCAAGCGGTCGGTGTCCTCCACTAGCAGCTGTAAATCTCGTCGCTTGCTCTGAAAGTCTAACGATTTTTGCTTGAGTTCGGCATCTGACAATAGATCGCGGTTCTTGTTTATCGATTCCTGCAACGCGAGCAACGCTTCGCGCTTGTCGTTGATTTCCTTCTGGGTGGGTTCAAACTCCGCATTGAGCTTTTTGAGCTCCTCTTGCACCATGGGCAAATTATCTAAGATTACTCGATTGTCGTACACGCCCACTTTTAACTCTGCGTGAGCGGCACTACTCAAGACTGTGAGCAACACAACCAGTGTTGCCCCAAACCCTCGACTGCGTAACATGGCTAATTTCTCTAAGTTAGGATGAAAAGTTACGTTTAAATACAAAATAAGCGTCGCAACAGTTACTGCAACAAGCGCCCAACACTGAACTGGAATTTTTCAATTTCGTCACCAGGCTCTTCGTTCAACGGAATCGCGTAGGATATAGATAAAGGCCCTACGGGCGAGACCCAGTTAAAGCCGACCCCCGCTGCATAACGAACTTCCGAGGTATCGAAATCTTCCTCATCGGCAAACACCTGCCCCGCATCCAAGAACAAGCTTAAACGTTTATCTAACGCACCATCGCCAATAGGCAACAACAATGAGGCATTAAACAAGACGCGTTTGGGCCCACCAAAAGGATCAGGGAAATTACTGCTGTCGCGAGGTCCTAAAGACCGAGCCTCAAAGCCACGCACTGACGATGAGCCACCCGCGAAGTAGTGCTTGAAGAACGGTAACGCGTCGGTATCACCATAACCGTCGCCATAACCGAGTCCAAGTCCCAGTTTAAAGGCCGCCTTTTGTGTGATCGGGAAATAGATACTACTGTCTAAGTTCAAACGATAGTATTCCAAGTCACTACCCGGAACGGCTATCTCGGCTGAAACTCGTAAGTTTTTACCCGCTGTTGGGTACAACAAACTGTCGCGAGTATCGTGCGCAAAAGCCGTCGTAAACGAGAAAATATTGTTATTAGGATTCGCATCAATAAACTCGGCCACTTCTGGTACCGAGAATGGCGTTGTCTCCAGATCAATACGCTCAGCGCCCGCACCCAAAGAGAACGAGTTGCTCTCATTAATCGGAAATAAATAGCTTAAATTTAACCCTAATGTCTCAGTGATGTACTCTGACGTGTTGGCACGCGTGGAGTCGATGCTTCGCCCACTGATACCGATGGTACGACTAATACCACTGCGCGTAGCATAGGGGTTAGTATGCTGAATGCTCACCGATTGAATAATGTCCGAGCGTTGCACCGAGAAGTTAAGCAAATTACCCGTGCCGAACAAATTCGATTGCGAGATAGACGCCTGTACGAGCGCACCGTCATCGCCAGAATAACCAAGGCCAAACAAGAAGCTACCCGTTGGGCGTTCTTTAACCGACACCTCTAAGTCGACTTGATCATCGCGCCCAGAGACCGGAATCGTCTCAATTTCGACCTCATCGAAGAAACTCAATCGTTGTAGGCGTATTTTAGACCGATTAACGTGGCTCGGCGAAAAGGCCGCTCCCTCGTTCTGACGCAATTCGCGTCTAATCACTTCGTCGTTGGTTAATTCGTTACCCACGATGTCGATACGACGTACATAGACACGCCGTCCTGGACGAATATTAATCGAAAAACCCACGGTGTTCGCTTCAGTATCCACGTCAGGTACAGGCACTACTTCCGCATAGGAATAGCCCTCTTCCGCCAAGCGGTCACCAATGGCTTTAATAGTGGCATCTACCGCGCGGCGTGAATAAGTCTTGCCAGGCGCAATAAATACGTAAGGTAACAACTCTTCTTCTGGCACGACCAAGCGCCCGTTCAATACGAATTGAGAGACTTTATAGCGCTCGCCTTCAGAGATATTAACGGTCAGGAAGATGCCATCTTTTTCTGGTGAAATACTGACCTGATTCGACTCAATTTTAAAATCAAGGAAACCTTGATCTTGATAAAAGCTCGTTAGAGTCTCTAGGTCACCACTCACTTTTTCGCGAGAGTATTGGTCTTCCGAACCCCAGAAGCGCCAAAATGGCACGCTGTCGGTTGACTCAAACTCATCCAACAACATTTTGTCGCTGAAATACGTGTTACCGATAATATTAATATTACGGATCTTAGCCGTAGGTCCCTCTTTAACATGCAGCTTGACCGACACCCGATTACGCGGCAAATCAATCACTTCAGTGCCTACCTGGGCATTATATTTGCCTTGATTAAGGTACTGACGCTTGAGCTCCTGCTCAACCTGTTCTAATACATTAGGCTTGAATACTCGGCCTTCCACAAAATCATTTTCACGAAGCGCGTCTCGTAGTGCCTCTTCCTTAATGAGTTTGTTACCAAAAAATTGAATACGGGATATCGACGGGTACTCTACGACCTCCACTTTGAGCACCGTGCCTTCGGTGCTAATTTCGATGTTTTTGAAAAACCCCGATTTATACAATTCGCGAATGAGCTCCGCAGACTCGCTACTGTCGAATTGGTCGCCCACTTTTACGGGCATGAAATTAAACAAAGCGCCTGCAGAAATACGTTGCAAGCCAGTGACCTGAATGTCTGACACCACAAACGACTGTTGCGCAAAGGCAAGTGCGCTAAATGTATAAATAAAAAGCGAAATGACTATTTTTCTCATGCTGAACATCTCTTGATGTGGGTTCTGCGGATTATTAGTTTGCTTCACTCATGGCAACGACCCGCTGTTCGTCACTGAAACCATCTCGTGCTACACCATTAGGCATTAAGACCGACGTCGCGCCGTTTAACTCTTCGCATACAGCCCTTAAAACGAGAGCCCTAAACGACTCAACGCAGCGGCCAGAGACTAAGCGTTTAAAGTTAAGGCTGCTTTGACGCATGCTCATTGGCCAGCTAGTCAACCACAACGCGAACACAAGAATTTGTTTGATTGGAGGTGCAGTTTAATTCAATATCCTAAGAATATCATTATAAAACGCCAGACTCATTAAACCGATCAACAGTACGATCCCCACACGTTGACCGGCCGCATAAAACTGGTGCGAAGCGTTACGACCAGCCACAGCCTCCACTGCAAACATCATCAAATGCCCACCATCGAGCATCGGGATAGGGAGTAAATTCATAATCCCCAAACTGATGCTAATAACAGCCAAAAACTGTAGATAGGCTTGCCAATCTATTTGTATGGTTTGGCCCGCGACGTCGGCAATGGTAATCGGACCATTTACATTCTTAGGCGAGACCTGCAGGGTAATCATTTTACCGAGCATTCTGACCGTCAAGGCAGAGATCAGCCACGTTTGTGCAACCCCGTTCGTCAACGCTTGTGGTAGAGAATGACTGACGTGAACCAGCTCATTTTCGCCCAGCACTGGCCGCACCTGACCAACACCGATAACGCCGCGAGCCATTGCGCCCTCACCTGCTAATTCTGGCACCAACAAGATTTCACTGATTACTCCGGCGCGGTCAAAAGCCACCTCGATGGCTTGATTCGCATTAGGAGCGATCAGCGCGGTTAATTCGTTCCATGCGGTAACGGTCGAGCCATTAATACGTACTATGCGGTCACCGGTTTGTAGTCCTGCAGAGTCAGCGGGAGAGCCGTCTAAAACGCTGCCCAGCGTGGTGTCGGCGCTAGGCAACAATGGTAACAATCCCACTTGGTACACCAAGCTCGCTGGATTAATGTCGTACAGCGGTATGTCCTTGGTTACCACTTGCAAGGTACGTGTTGCCGCACTGCCCGCATCGGTTAGTGCGGCTACTTGGTCATCATTCTCACTACTTATAGTGAACTCAATCGGTTTGCCTTTGAGTACCTGATTGAATATGTACAGATTATATTCGCTTAGGTGTGCGACCTGCTTTCCATCAACGGCTAATAATCGATCACCTGACTTAACGCCCATCTCGGCCAGTTTAGAGTTCGCTGGCAAACTCCCAAACACTGGTTTAAATTGCGCTTCGGGTACGAGGCTTAGGGCCATAAACAAAATGGCTGCAAACACAAAATTAATGGCTGGACCCGCCGCGGCGATAATGGAGCGCTTCCAGATGGGCTGCGCATCAAATGAGCGATGCGCTTCGCGGGGATCAATGGGTGAATTAGGGTCACCCTCGCCGAGCATCTGTACATACCCGCCCAAGGGGATAGCGGCAATACGATATTCAGTTTGATCCGCACCGAGTGTACGACTCCATAGCGGCTTGCCAAACCCAATCGAGAACTTCAGGACCTTTACGCCTAAGCGACGCGCAGCCCAATAGTGACCAAACTCGTGCACGGCAACGAGAATCGAAATCGCCAACAAAAAACCAGCAACGCTGTATAGAAAACTCATAAATAATTAGGCAAAGAGGTTGGAGGCAAACAAGGTTCGAAGAATTAGGTCAGCGAGCTTAGCTGTGCCTGTGCTCGCTCGCGAGATTCATTGTCGATCTTTAATACGTCTTCTAAAGTACTCGGTGCAGACACTAGGTTAGCTGCGAGCATGTCCTCTATTACATCTGCAATTAGGCGGGGTATAGAGGTAAAGGCTATTTGTTCACTTAAAAACGCGTCCACCGCAATCTCGTTAACCGCATTAAGAATAACGGGAACGGCACCGCCCTGCTCGGCAGCGGCTAAGGCTAACGCTAAGCATGGAATGTTATCCAAGTCCGGCGGTTGAAAATCCAACCGAGCGATGTCGGCCAAATTCAAGGTCGGAGCACCAGACACTATGCGGTCTGGCCAAGCTAACGCATGCGCAATTGGAATGCGCATATCTGGCGCGCCCAACTGTGCCAAAAACGAGCCATCCACATATTCCACTAAACTGTGAACAATACTCTGCGGGTGAATCAGCACTTCTAACTGCCGAGCGGGCAGATCGAACAAAGCACTGGCTTCGATAAGCTCTAAGCCTTTGTTCATCATGGTGGCAGAATCCACCGAAATTTTGCGTCCCATGCTCCAATTAGGATGCGCACAAGCCTGTGCTGGAGTCACGGCCTCTAGGCTCGCCCACGATCGGCCTAAAAACGGCCCACCCGAAGCCGTGAGATGCACACGCGCAACCTTTTGTGTCGCTTGATCAAAAGGTAAGCACTGAAAGATTGCGTTGTGCTCGCTGTCGATCGGGAGAATCACCGCACCGCTGCGCCGCGCCGTGTCCATAAACAGACGACCCGTCATCACGAGCGGCTCTTTGTTTGCAATAAGCACCTTTTTGCCACATTCAACCGCCGACAACGCGGATGCCAAACCTGCTGCCCCCACAATGGCGGCCATCACGACATGCACTTCGGGTAAGGCGACGACATCGTTAAGCTCGGCTGCGCCGCTTAATACTGTCAGGGAGGCGTCTTGCGCAAACTCAGCGCTTAGCAGCTTAGCCGCATCGGTATCGCAAACCACCACATAGCGGGGGCGAAATTCGACAATTTGCGCCCTTAGGCGGTCAACGCTCGTATTCGCCGTCAATACTTCGACTGTGTAACGGTCGGGATGCAGGCGCACGACATCCAAAGTGCTCATACCAACGGAGCCCGTGGAACCAAGCACCGCCAACCCAGCGACTCCTTGCAAGCGAGCACTCATGGGCGGCGTATAGGTCGGCTAAGGTGCGCGTCAGACCAACCCCAACAGCTTTTTGGTAAGACCGTAAACATATGAGATTAGCCAGCGCGAGAGGGCGCGATTACTTCCAAAACCCGAGCACGATTAAACCAGCCGCAAAAAACGGAGCAGCCGCCAACATGCTATCAATGCGATCAAGTATGCCCCCATGACCTGGGAGAATATTACTGCTATCTTTCAAGCCGACATGGCGCTTCAATTTGCTTTCGAACAGATCCCCACCTACCGAGACAGCGGCGGTCACCATGCTCACCGCCTCTAAAGAAAGTGCAAAT
>CAYOXK010000127.1:0-6184 GCA_964407915.1 uncultured Gammaproteobacteria bacterium | reverse complement strand
AGCTTTCACAGTTTTACTATTTATTTAACGCTCCCATGATTGGGGCGTCTGGCGCCATTTACGGCATCCTGGTAGCGTTTACGCTGTTGTTTCCAAACTTTAAAGTGCAACTCATTTTTCTACCCATTCCCGTGGCCGCCAAGTTTTTTGTGCCGGTTTTGCTGCTGATTGATTTAGCCGCAGGCTTTACCGGTTGGTCTATCTTTGGACTAAACATTGCGCATTTTGCGCACATCGGCGGCGCCGTGGTGGGATTGGTGTTGGTGCTGTGGTGGATGCGTTCGCTGCCGCCGCAACCGCGTTAGCCACTCGTAACGCTTACTCCGCCAGTAGCGTTCGAATTTGTAAAAGCACACCCAAAACGATCATAAGCAGCATTGCGGCTCGTCGGTATACGTCATCGCTCATACGCTTGCGTAGGCGGTTGCCTAACCAGACACCCACCGCTACGGGTACAACTCCAAGGCTAAACACCGCGCTACTCGCCAAATCCAAAGTGCCGAAGCGATAGAGGGCCGCGAGCATAATCAAACTACACAATGTAAAACTCATGTTGATGGTTTGCACCAACACTTGTTTGGATATAGGTAGCGACAATAGATACGGCATGATGGGAAATATCTGCGAGCCCGTTGCGCCGTTAATCATGCCAGTGCTGAGCCCCACCAACGGATTTAATCTGGACCGCCAGTGGTCTTTGATCCGAAATTGTCGATTCCGATAACCCCAAATTCCGTAAACCATCAACACAGCGCTTAAAATTAAAATCGACCAACTAGTATCCTCTTGACGTAATAGTTGTAGGCCAACAAGCATTCCAGGCACGGCTAGCAACAGCATGGATCCAAACAAGCGCAGCGATAAGCGCACCATGCCCGCGTCGAACATCACAATCAAATTGCTCATTAGGGAAGGAAATAGCACGATCGAAATGGCTGTTTTAAGTTCAACCACATGCACCAGCATCGCCACACACAGCGTAGAGAAACCTAAACCAAGTGAACCCTTGATAAACGCACATAAAATCAATGCCCCAAAGATATAGACGATCGTGAGTTCGCTCATACGCTAAATTGCGCCTCGCTAATGTGCACGAATAGGGGCGGCTCGCTACCAGCCTCGAGCGTATTCAATTCGACGGCAGCAACACACTGACAGCTGCATTGCGATTGTGTACGCGCTGTGCTGCAATCAGCGCACGCTGCCCACTACGACAGGCAAACACCCACTCGCGCTCTGAGGGGATTTGGGTGGTGGCGGTGAGTTGGCTCAGTGGAATGTTGACGGTATTCACAAAGGGCAAGCGCTCCTCGGCTACTTCACTCGGCTCGCGCACATCAACAACTAATTGTTGATCTATTGCATCCGCACCCACAAAGCTAATCGATGGTGTTGGCTGCTCGTTGGCGTTCGCACCAGTGCTCGTGTCGATGGCGTGCACCGCGTAATCCCACAGTTCCAGTTGCCATAGCGTAGGGCTGAGCGTTTGATTGAGCAAAAATTTAAGGGTTTCTTGTGCTTGCACCGCCGCTACAACGGCGACCGACGGACCTGTAACGCCCACTACGTCACAACCGAACGGCGCATCGGGCACACGCGGGAATACGCTGCGCAAGTCGGGCAACTGCAACTTAAGGGGCCCGCAAAAAGCCCCCACATAGCCGAAGGTGCGATTTACTGAGGCACTGATTAGTACCACTTGCGCAGCACGGCACGCATCACTGAGCAAATAAGAAACAGCAAAATTGTCGGCTGCATCCAACACCACATCAGCTCCATTGATCAAGTCCGCAACATTGCTCGGATTGCAACGCAGCACCTGTGCTTGCACCGACACACTCGAATTTAAAGCCGCCAGCTCCGCTTGCGCTACCTCTGCCTTTAATTGGCCAATGTGCTGTTCGCGATACAGTGTTTGACGATGCAGATTATTCAAGCTCACAGTATCGTGATCAATCAGAACAATGCTTCCCACCCCAGCACCGACTAACAACGGGGCAACGTGGCACCCCAAACCACCGGCACCCACAATTACGACTTTGGCACCGCCCAGGCGCGCTTGCCCGCTGGCTCCAAACTGGGGCAATAGTGTTTGTCGAGAGTATCGATCTGTTTGCATGCGCTCATTTTAATGGAGTTAACCCAACTGCGCTTGCCAATACGCGCTCTTCGCCTACACCGTTACAATGGGAATCCTTTGCTGGGTAAACCACTCGAGCAATTCCTTTTTTTCATCTCGATTTAAAAATTCACCAATCTCAACGCGCTCGTTAAGGTGCTTCAGGAACACGGTTGGAGCGCTCATGCGATATGGGCTCGGGCGTTTTAGCACCTGCACGGCGCTGGTTTGCCACTGCCATTCCTGCTTGGGAAAGTAGACGCCTTTTTGCAGCACAAAGGACTGCGACTCAATGGTAATGATGTGCTTGAAGTTCAGTTTCCAACAAACGTAATACATGGCAAACCCTACCAACATCACCTCCAGCCCAGCAAACGGCAATATCAACCAACCGCCCATCATGGCGAAGCCGATGCCAATGGTCATATTAACGATAAACAGGCCCAACAGAATCCAGCGATTGGTTTCCCAGGTCATCGACTTGTTAGGGCTTAGCACGATGGCAACGCCCGTTTCAGGCTGCAGAGATTCAAGCATCGAGAGTGAGTGTTCGCGTGAGGTTAGGCTTTAACTGTAGCAAATTCGTGTGCTTGCATTGTTTACTCATGCGTCGCAGAATCGTAGCGAATAACATTGGAGAATCACGCATGAGCAAGCAGCAAGTGGGGTCCATTGAATGGCACGACTTAACTGTAAACGACGCCAGCGGCCTAAAGGACTTTTATCAAAAAGTGGTCGGTTGGGATACGTCACCCGTAAGCATGGGGGGCTATTCCGACTTTAATTGCAATCAACCAGATAGCGGTACCACCGTCGCCGGTATCTGCCATGCCCGTGGCCCCAATCAAGATCTACCCGCACAATGGTTGATGTATGTACGGGTAGCAAACGTCACGCGCAGCATCGCTCAGGTCATCACGCTAGGCGGTCAAGTAATAACTGGCCCCAAGCCATTTGGCGACGACGACATTGTGGTAATACAAGACCCTGCTGGGGCCGTGATGGCGCTGGTCGGTGCACGTTAAACACGCGCACTCTTTGGTCGGGCTGCGCTCGCTTAGTGTTGTGCGGGTGATGCGCGCTTAGAGCGACGCGAGCCAATCCACCACTTCTTTATAAATGTCAGCGCCTTCTGGTTCGTTAAAGATTTCGTGGTATAGACCTTTATAAATTTTCAGCCCCTTTTCGTTTGAGCTCACACTGTTGTACAACAACCGCGAGCCTTCGGGGTCGGTCATCACATCGGCACCGCCGTGCAAAATAAAAATTGGCAAGGTGATTTTTTGTGCTTGCGCTTTAACCTCGCTCATCGCTTCAAACATCGACACCAAAAATTGCGCCGACAATTTGTCTTTGCTCACCAAAGGATCAGCAAAATAGCGCGTAACCACATCGGGATCGCGACTCACTTTAGAGGCATCCAATTGCAATACTTTTAATGTGGGAAATATTTTCGCTATGTTGCGAATAATCATAACCTGCCATGCGGGTGGCTCCTGCGGGCTCTTGATTGCTGCACCCGACAAAACGGCTGCCACAAATTTATCTTGATGTTCCAGTAGCAAGCGGGCCGCAATTAAGCCACCCATGCTGTGGCCTAGCAACACCATCGGCAAACCGGGATAGCGCTCGGCCGCGCGTTGGACCATATCAAGCACGGCGTTTTGGTATGAGTCAAAAGTGTTGATGTGACCACGCGGCCCATCAGAGCGGCCATGACATGGCAAGTCCATAGACGCCACATGGTAACCGCGCGAATTGCAGTATTCCGCCAGCGCGTTATACCGTTCGCAGTGTTCGCCCAGACCATGCACAATCATAATGACGCCGTTAGCCGAACGTTTATTGCTTTGCCAATCTCGGTAATACAGGCCGTTTTCTAAATGCTCTCTTACTGTGCTCATACTCAATGCTCTGCCAGTGGACTGAAACTACTGCAGGCACGCTTCGTTGGTGCCTACAGCCCAAAGTGAAAACTAAAGAACTACTCTAGTCTAGCGGGTGCTCGTCTAACGGGTGCGCGAAGCACCGCGACCGCCAGAATTTAAATTATAGATTAGCCCGCTACAAGCTAAAGTTGTTTATTTGGGTGTACACCATTCACATAACCCATAAAGGGCGGGTGAATCGAATACCCCAGCAATTCTTGCGCTCTGAGCGGCAATTGTTTGGCGGTATCACGTGGCACTGCCAACAGCTGATTCTCAAGTTGGCGCGCCCACCCCGGACAATACTGCGGAGTGATAATAGTGCGCGTATCGGCCGTCTTGTTAGCGCCCCCGCGATGCCACAGCGTGCCCTTGGCCAGCATCAATGAGCCGCGCGATAGTAATGCCTTTACAGCGTCGGGGTGAGCACCTATGTCCAGCGCGTTATCCACCTCGCTCTTGGTGCTCAGCACTTGATCGTTAATAGTGCCCTGCACTCTGTTAAGCGGTGCTTCCCAACGATGGCTGCCGAGCAACAGTTCGGTTGCACCGTTATCGTCGGTCGTATCATCTAGCGCCCAGAACGCGCTTATCCCATACGCGGGGCGCGGCCAAGGAATGTCGATATGCCCATCGTCGGTATGCCACGGTTGTGCCGTTTCACCAGGCTGCAGACGAATGGCTAGCATGGCCGAGAGCAAACACGAACGGCCTAACTGGTTTTCGGCGAAGCCGAGCGCCAACGGGTGCAAAGCGAGATCGACAAACTCAGCACCTTTCGCCACCAGCGCATACACCCGATTTGACTTTACACCCTCAAAGTCATTGCGACCCGTAACATTAGCAGCAAAGTGTGGCACTAATGCACGCTCCAGCGCTTGCAGCTGTTGCTCAGACAACACGTTTCTAAAAATCACACAACCATACTCGGTAAAGTCCGCCAAACTCGCCTCAATGGCATTAGCAATCGGCGCTTGTGGGTCGTAGTCAAATGCCGGGGGGCTGGTTTTCAGAGAATCCATAATGCGTGGTTCGAGTTGTTGAAAGGCCGTGGTGAGGAATCTTACGAGAGTAATCTTAATGGGTTCGGCACAACGGATAAACTTTATTATTGAAATATGGCATCCTAAGCGCCTGCATAACGGCACACCAATACCCTCAACTAACTGCGCGACGCTCGCTTACTCACATGACGTCAACCCAAAAACCCAAACCGGCACTCGGTTATGAGATTTTACCCGTAACACCCTTCGCCCAAAATTGTAGCATCGTGTGGTGCACGCAGACTCGCTTGGCGGCGGTGGTAGACCCAGGTGGGGAAATAAACCGCATTCGCCAGCGACTGGAAGCTTTATCCTTAGAACTCGATAAAATTTTAATTACCCATGCGCATTTAGATCACGCAGGTGGTACCGCCAACTTAGCACGTCAAACCGGCGTGCCGATTATTGGCCCACACCAAGACGATCAGTTTTGGATAGACCTACTGCCGCAACAATGCCAGCAATTTGGCTTTGACGGCGAAAAATTCACTCCCGACCAATGGTTACAGGGCGGCGAATCGATTGCGCTCGGCCAGCTTACCTTTCGCGTGGTGCACTGTCCTGGCCACACCCCGGGCCATGTGGTGTTTGTAGAGATGGCACAACGATTCGCGTTGGTCGGCGATGTGTTGTTTCAGGGCTCCATTGGCCGCTCTGACTTTCCGCGCGGCAATCAAGCGCAACTCGTACGCTCAATCCGCAAAAGTCTATTTCCACTGGGCGACAATATCCACTTTATTCCTGGCCACGGGCCAATGTCTACCTTCGGCCAAGAACGGAAAACCAATCCATTCGTGGCTGATCAACGCTTTGGTTGATGCGCTTTGGCGAGTTCGCGTTAGTGACCCAGAAACAGATACGAGCCCTGCGCGTGCACCTTTTTAGAGAGCATGGCATGATTGCGCTGTTCCACACCCTGCTGGAACTGCCGTGCGAGCGGTACCACTTCGTTGGAGCGCTCAGTACGCCGTAGCACTTCGGCCACCATTTGCACATCAGCGAGTAAGGTATCGACAATATGCTCGTCAAACTCAAGAGTATTAAACCGCTCGTCCACGTCCTTCATCTTAGCCGCTTGATCGAATACGGCGAAC
>CAYOXK010000126.1:0-6196 GCA_964407915.1 uncultured Gammaproteobacteria bacterium | reverse complement strand
CAACCTCTGTGATGGGTTCGTTCTTTATAAGCTTTTGCACATTGCGGCGATAGTACTTTGGTACAGGCGCGTCGCGATGCACGCCAAAGCTCTTCTCAAACACCACCCGAAACGTCTTATTGTTAAGGAGCGCATTGCCGGTTTGATTCACCACCGGTATTTTCATCAACTTGTTCATCGCGTCGGTTCTGGTTAACACGCGATTTCTTAGGCTGGTGCCTTTCTCCTTAAATTGTTGCGCTTTGGCGCGTAGCATCAAATGCGGGTAATCCACGTTCCATTCGTGGGGAGGCACATACGGGCATTTTGTTAGGTAGCAGAGGTCGCATAAGTAGCACTCATCCACCACTTTTTGAAAATCGGCTTTATCGACACCATCTACCTCCATGGTGCTCGACTCGTCTACTAGATCGAATAGAACAGGAAAGGAATTGCACAAGCTTACACAGCGTCGGCACCCGTGACAGATGTCGAATACGCGCTCAAGCTCATGCTCTAAATCTTGTTTATCCCAGTAAAGATCGCTTTTCCAATCTATAGGGTGGCGGGTAGGGGCTTCTAAACTGCCTTCTTTGGTGATGGTCATGGCGTTCTTCACAGTCGGCTAAGGGAGTAAGCAAGGAACAATTCAGCGCTGCGGCTTTTTAAATAGTCGCGGCTTTTTATAATAGCTGAGGCTTTTATAACGAAGCGCAACCGGCAAGCGAGTGCACTTAGGCACCCGCTGCACGGTCTATCGAACATCGATATTAGTCATCCATCGAATCCAATGTTTTCTGAAATTTATTGGCGTGTGAACGCTCGGCTTTAGCGAGTGTCTCAAACCAATCAGCAATCTCATCAAAACCTTCATCGCGCGCATCCTTGGCCATACCAGGATACATATCGGTGTACTCATGCGTTTCGCCCGCAATCGCAGACTTCAAATTGTCTGCTGTACCGCCAATAGGCATACCTGTGGCGGGATCGCCAACTTCTTCCAAATATTCAAGATGGCCGTGGGCGTGGCCCGTTTCGCCTTCTGCAGTTGAGCGAAATACGGCAGCAACGTCGTTGTAGCCTTCCACATCTGCCTTGGCAGCGAAATATAAATAACGACGATTAGCTTGTGACTCGCCAGCAAACGCGTCTTTTAACGCTTGCTCAGTTTTTGAACCTTTTAATGACATCTTTATTCTCCGATTGATGATTTAACAGGGTAGATCATGTCTAACGATGCGAGCATGGTGGAATTGGCACTTCTAATTACCCCACCATGCATGGATATCTTAAAGAATGTTAGGTAATCTATCCAATAAATTAAATTTGGACTTTCGATCGATCCAATTAATAATGAATCACCCCACCGTCAAGCAGCTGAAATACTTGTGCGCCTTAGCAGAGCATCGCCATTTTGGTAAAGCCGCAGAGGCATGCTACGTGTCGCAGTCGGCTTTAAGTACCGCCATTGGGGAGCTCGAGGGCAATTTAGGCCTAATGCTATTTGAACGCAGCTCTCAGGTCCTTATCACACCTGCGGGGCAAATACTGGTTGCGCAGGGTCAGCAAATATTACGTGAGCTCGAAAACCTTATGGACCATGCCACCGCGCTACATGGGGGCATGAAACACCAATTGAAGCTGGGCGTAATCCCCACGATCGCCCCCTACATTTTGCCGCAGTTGCTCAAGGCCGTGCGACTCGAATATGGCGACCGCAAACTCCTTATCCGCGAAGACCTGAGTCACCACCTGTTGATAAAGCTTGCTGAAGGGGAGCTTGATGTATTGTTGTTTGCCTTACCCTACGAGACCGAAAATCATCACGTGCATCCCTTGTTTGAAGACCCACTTGTACTGTGTTTGCCCGCAAAGCATGTACTCACAGAGCAACAACACATTGGCCTTAAAGACTTAAAACAACACGATATTTTGTTGCTTGAAGATGGGCATTGCCTGCGTGACCAAGCGTTGAGCGCATGCGGATACAACCCCCGCGACTTATCCGTGCCTTACCAAGCCACCAGCTTGAGTACTTTGGTGCAAATGGTCGTTAACAATATTGGGATTACACTACTTCCCGAAATGGCCGTTAATGCCAACGTAACACATGACACTGATGCGCAAATTCGCAGTATCGACACGCAAAAAAATCTGAGCCGCACTATTGCGTTGGTGTGGCGTAAAAACTCGCCACGTGCTGCCGAGTTTGTGCAGTTGGGCGAACTCATTTCAAAGCTGCGAAATACACAGTAAGAGTGTTAACGTTGATGTGTTGATTAGCTAGCCTCGTAAGACGGCTTTAGATTAAACAACTTGGCACGCGTTGTAGTGCGATACGCAGTAGGCGACAACGCGGTACGCTGTTTAAAGAGCTTAGCAAAGTAACTGGCATCGACAATACCAACTCTTGCGGCCACATCGGCAATGCTCAAATTACTCTTCTTTAGTAGCTCACACGCTTCATCGAAGCGTAGACGTTGTAGGTATTCACTCGGCGTAATACCTGTAGCCTCTTTGAAGCGTCGATTTAAGCTCCGTTGACTAAACCCGAACTGTTTTGCCACTTCCTGCAGGTTTACCGTCGTCCTAGACAAATTGTGCTCAAGCCAGAGTTGCACCTGCAAAACATCTTCATCGGGATGCAGATCGCTTTTACTCTGATCAAATCGAAGCCGATCAAAGGGCTGGCGGACTTCTGCCGAAAAGTGCCGAGATAGATGGTCGGCCACAGTGCGTCCTAAAAAGCGGTGCACGTGGTGAATAGTGAGATCGGTTAAGGCATTGATACTGCCTGCGCAGTAAATACGCGCCGACTCGGTTATAAAATGTTGTCGCTTGAGTTGTATTAGCGGATAGTCCCGCGCAAATTGGTCAAAGTAGTGCCAATGTGTGGTGGCAGCTGCACCGTTAAGTAAGCCAGTAGCTGCCACAAAGCAGACTCCTGTACCGGTCGCATTAATAATGGCGCCCGCTTCATACTGACGTTGCAACCAGACCACTAATTCTGGATTTTTGGCCACGCTAATACGTGGATTGCGCCACAGCGCAGGTACATAGAGCAGGTCGTAGGGCGTTTCATCAATCAAGCATTGCGCTTGCAGAGACATCCCCGAGCTCAAGTGAACGCTTAAATCGTGCACTGCAATGGTTGAAACATGCATGGACCCCATTTTTGTTGATTTGGGCTGTGCGCTCGCTGTTAGCGGGGGCTTAGAGCGTACCCTTGCTAACGAAGCATCGCGCGCCGCCTGCCAGAGCTCCAGCGCATTGAATGCACTCGTGGCTAACATATTGTCTAAAAACAGTATTCCGATCCGCATAGCAGCCAAATATACCTAATATTTGGCTGATTAGTTATAGTAGATGCGCAAAATCGGCTTAAACTTGCTTTCATCAATCACCAAGACGTATTTCGCTTCTCTACCATGACTAATTTGCCTGTAATCGTCGGCTTCGGTGGCTATAACGCGGCCGGCCGCAGCTCGTTCCATCACGCCTATCGTCGCACTGTATTGCACAGCTTGAGTCCTCAAAAGCAGGCTCAGACCCTATTGAGCCTAGCCAGCCTGATGCAAATGGCGAGACGCGAAGGCGATTTGTACCGAGACCTAGGCACGCAGGAGCTAGTAACGGAAAATGTAATCATTGAACGCTATCAGCGATTTATTGAAGAACATACGCTTATTCGTCGCATCGACGACGAACACTTCGATCCAGACCGCGTACCGAGCGTGAACGATCTTACGCTCAATAGCGAGAGTGTGAGCACGTTTACGCTGCATCGACGCGAGTTACCGCAGCCCGTGCCGACTAATTGGCAAGTAGAAACAGTGAGTGACGACAAACTAAAAGTAACCGTCCGTGGCCAGCTCGATGTAAAAGCCACATCGTATCGAAAGCTCGAAGTGCAAGCTGCAGGCATCCTACCGCGCGGGTTTAAGCCAGCCGAACACTATAACTCGCGGTTTCACCCTCGGGGCTTGCAAATGGCGGTGTTAGGGGCCTCTGATTGCTTGAATTCAATGGGTATAAGTTGGGAACAAGTGCTGGAAACGATTGCGCCTGATCAAATTGCGGTGTTTGCCGCAAGTGCGCTCGGACAAACCGATGAGTACGGCTTGGGCGGTTATCTGCAAGCTCGGCTTAAGTCTTCACGCGCAAGCTCTAAACAAATGGCGTTGGCACTTAATTCCATGCCTGCTGACTTTATTAATGCCTATGTGTGCGGAAGTACGGGTACTACAGGGTCTATGGCGGGTGCATGCGCAACGTTTTTGTACAACTTACGCTTGGGCGTAGACGACATTGCGGCAGGGCGGCATCGCATGGTCATCGTTGGCTCATCCGAAGCGAATGTAAGTCCTGAAGTGTTAGAAGGCTTTTGCGCTATGAGCGCATTAGCAACCGACGAGCGATTAGCCAAGCTTGATAACGCTGATTCGCCCGATTATCGCCGCGCCTCGCGTCCGTTTGCCGATAACTGCGGATTTACCTTAGGCGAATCCTGCCAATATTTTGTGCTGATGGACGACGCACTTGCCCTAGAACTCGGTGCCGAGATCTATGCGGCTGTGCCCAACGTATTTGTAAATGCGGACGGATATAAAAAGTCGATCTCCTCGCCAGGCGCTGGCAACTATATTACGCTCGCGAAAGCGGTGGCCGCCACTCAAGCGATTGTGGGCGCCGAAACCATTCAAAACCGCAGTTTTGTACAAGCACATGGGTCCAGCACACCGCAAAATCGCGTGACCGAGTCGATGATTTTTGACAAGGTTGCCAAGGCCTTTAATATCACTCACTGGCCAATTACGGCGGTGAAAGCGTTTGTTGGCCATCCACTTGGCCCCGCCAGTGGCGACCAACTGAGTAATACTCTCGGTTGTTTCGCAGAAGGCATATTGCCCGGCATCAAAACAGCGACAGCCATTGCAGATGATGTGGTCGACGAGAATCTAAATATTCTCTTACAAGATAATGAAATGTCTATGGACGTGGCTTTTTTAAACTCGAAAGGCTTTGGCGGCAACAATGCAACCGCCAGCGTGCTATCGCCCCAATTAGTTGAGACGATGCTCAGCAAGCGCTATGGCGCAGAGGCTATGGCGCAATATCACGCCAAACGCGAACAGGTGCGCGCCGCTGCCAACAATTATGATGCGGCCACTTTAGAGGGAGATTTGCGCGTTATATACCGTTTCGGCGAAAGCATTATTGAAGATCACGAGATCACTATTTCTAATGATTTACTGTCGATGACTTCCTTTCCCAATGCCGTTAATTTGCGAGCCGCAAATCCTTTCGCAGATATGACCGAATAGTATTCACAAACTATGACTGGATTTGCACAGGCGTTGTCGCCCGATCTTACGTTGTATGGCCAACACGTGATGCTCGAACCGTTATCCGAGCAACACTTAGTCGGTTTGGCATTAGCGGCCAGCGATGGCGATTTGTGGACGATACGGGTCACGTCAGTGCCGCATCCTGACTCACTAGAGCAATGGTACGACGACTGCATCGCCCAGCGCGAAGCGGGCCGCCAACTGCCATTTGTGGTGCGCGCACGCGACACATTAAAAGTGCTTGGCGCCACACGCTATTACGATCTTGAGCCAGTACATCGCAATCTATCAATAGGCTACACCTGGTATGCCGCATCAGCCCAACGCACGGCGGTTAACACCGAAGCTAAATTATTACTGCTAAGCCACGCCTTCGAACAATGCCAATGCATTGCGGTGTACTGGCACACCCATCACGAGAATTTTCGCAGCCAGAAAGCCATAGAACGCCTCGGGGCACGGCGCGATGGCGTGCTGCGTAATCATAAGCTGTCGGCCGACGGCACACCACGCAACACAGTGTGCTATTCCATGATCGATTCGGAATGGCCGTTAGCTAAAGCTGCTTTGGAGCAGAAGCTATCGACCAACGTTAAAGCGACCTAAAACTTTGGATCGAAGGTCAGCCCGAATTAAGGCATAAGAGGTGCTGTAGCTGAGCGCAACCGAGACACTCTAAAGGAAACAAAACTGCAAATAGCGCAGTAAATGCGTTCAGGAGTGACATTCAAGCACGAGTTTTTCGGCCTAAATCCAGCGACGAACTGTTTGTTTTACTCTTTGATTCTAATTAATGCTTGATGCTGAGGTATTGCTTCAGGAAGCAGCGTCGGCAATCTCAATTAGCGCTTAGCCATTTGATTCAGAAC
>CAYOXK010000125.1:0-6290 GCA_964407915.1 uncultured Gammaproteobacteria bacterium | reverse complement strand
TCAGCGTTCTTGAGTGTCTGCCGTCGAATGTAATGGGCGGGAACAAGGTTGGCTTGGGAACGGCTAATCTCAATATAAAAACCATGCACGCGATTATATTTAACGCGCAAGTTCTGCATGCCCGTATTCGCACGCTCTTGTGCTTCAAGCGTGAGTAGAAACTCACCCGTGTGCTTGCTCAAGCGGTACAACTCATTAAACTCAGCGTCAAAGGTCGGTTTGATCACGCCCCCATCGCGCATGACGGCCGCAGGCTCATCGAGAATGGCCTGCTCTAAAAGTTCGCGTTCGCTCAAAAACAGCAGCAAATGAGCTTCAATTTCGCCCAGCAGTTCTGTGCTTGCGTCCTGCAACTGCGTTTTAATGCTAGGAAGCGTGATTAAAGCGTTGCGCAGTTTGATCAGATCACGTGGCCGAGCCATATTAAGTGCGATACGCGTGAGGACACGCTCGATGTCTCCACACGCTTTTAGCTTGCCGTGCAAGGCGGTCTGGTCAAGTTGCGTAATCAGCTCCTCTACCGCAAGCTGACGCCGATTGAGTTCATAGTGATCGCGAATGGGGCCGTGTAACCAGCGACGTAACAGGCGCGATCCCATGGGGTTGGCACAACGGTCCATCAGGCTTACGAGAGTGTGTTTAGACCCGCCCGCCAAATTGACTTCAATTTCAAGGTTTTGCCGACTGGCGGCGTCAATGATTAGATATTCGCTACGCTGGCTTACTTTAAAGTCGGTGATATGTGGGGTTTGCTCGAAGTGTAAATCGCGAGCGTATTGCAGTAATGCACCCGCGGCTCGAACTGCGACGGGGAAATCGTCACAGCCGAAGGCCGTAAGGCTATTCACATTGAATTGGGCCGCAATAATGTCCGAGGCTACGGCTAAATCAGCGTACCAAGGGGGTATGGTGGTTACGGTTCCGAGTTGCTCCTTGCTCACGTTGCTCAAGGTGCCATCGCAGACCAGCAGTTCGGCAGGGTCGATTCGCCTCAGTTCGCCCAATAGCTGGTCGACAGAATCGATTTGTAGGGCGGTAAACTCGCCTAAAGATAGCTCAAGCGTGGCGATGCCGTATTGCCCTTGGTCTTCCACCACGGCGACCAAGGTATTATCCCGTTGCTCGGCCAACAAGTTGTCGTCCACCAATGTGCCTGGGGTGACCACTCGGACTACCTTTCGCTCAACGGGTCCTTTACTCTCGTTTGGGTCGCCAATTTGCTCGGCGATCGCTACTGACTCGCCTTGCTTTACGAGTTTTGCTAGGTACTGATCAACGCTGTGATAGGGGATGCCCGCCATGGGGATTGGTGCGCCATTTGATTTTCCCCTTTGCGTCAGCGTGATGTCGAGCAAGCGCGACGCTCGCTCGGCGTCATCATAGAACAGTTCGTAGAAATCTCCCATCCGATAAAACAAGAGAATATTAGGATGCTCAGCCTTGATGCGCAAAAACTGCTGCATCATGGGTGTATGGCTACTGGACGGTTTGGGTATGCTCACGTTGGTTGCGCGGGTGAATCCTTTAAAGTGTTAGCAATGTGCGAATAAAAGGTTTATTTAAATGCTCTAGCATTAGGTGACTTTTAGCATATGCATCATTTTCTCGAATACGCGCGGATTGCCGGCGACTAAGTTCCCCGACTTAAAGACATCAGTATCGCCGGATATATCAGCAATCAGACCGCCGGCCTCTTGAATGAGTAACGCGCCTGCTGCAATGTCCCAGGGCTTTAAGCCGTATTCCCAAAAACCGTCATAGCGTCCTGCTGCGGTATAGGCTAAATCGAGAACCGACGAGCCAGTGCGATGGATGCTTTGCGCACGCGGCAGCATCGTGGCAAAGGAGCGCAACCACTGCTTGGTCGCTTTACCTTCGCGCGCAGGAAAGCCCGTGCAAACTAAGCTGTCGGCTAATCGTGCAACTTGTGATACTCGCATGCGGCGACCATCCAGTTTTGCCCCGCCGCCCTTGCGAGCGCTAAACAGCTCGTTGCGTAGAGGGTCGTAGACGACCGCAGCTAATATCACAGGACCCTCTACTAGCGCGATCGACACGGCACATTGGGGGTGACCGTGGAGGAAATTGTGCGTTCCATCCATCGGGTCAATAATCCAGGACACTTCGTTTTGCCGATCCGTTTTTCCGCGTTCCTCACTTAGAATACTGAAAGTAGGATAAGCGGCGTCGAGCATTTCAATGATCGTTTCCTCGGCTCGAATGTCGACTTCTGAAACCATTTCGTGAGTCGACTTTTGATTGACTTTAACCCGATCTAACTGGGTGATGTTTTGCGAGATTATTTTTCCGGCTTCAAGAGCGGCGCTAGTGGCCACATTCAGAGCGCCCGCTATTAAGTTAGCTTGCATGGTTTGTCCTAGATCAGTTTTAAAAGGGGCATTGAGCGCCACCATCCGGATTCCCGGTGGCTGCATGAAGGTTGGTTCATGTGCACTATTCTGCGCGCGATTGTAACGCTGAGCACAAATTAAGGAAAGTTGTTTGTCTGGTCTGTGCCTGCGAGCAGAAGGTTGTACAATTAGCGCATGCAAATTATCCTCGACAATACCTGTGTGGTGCTCGTAGAGCCCACTCATCCTGGCAATATTGGCGCCGTGGCTCGCGCCATGAAAACTATGGGCTTAAATGATTTGTGTTTGGTTAAGCCGAGCAAGTTCCCGCATTACGAAGCCACTAAACGTGCGGCTGGTGCCGAAGACGTGTTATTAGGTGCGCGGGTGGTGGCTGACCTCGAGGCCGCTTTGGCCAACCGGACGCTCGTTATTGGAACTTCGGTACGCGAACGAGAAGTGTCTTGGCCTATAAAAACCCCACGCGCAGCCGCTGAACACATTCACGCTGCTTCGCTTGACCCTCATGCACCCATTCGCACTGCGATCGTATTCGGGCGCGAGAGTAGTGGTCTAAGCAATGCCGAGCTGGATCTGTGTGACTTTCAAATCATGATTCCAGCCAACCCTGATTACAGCTCGTTAAACTTGGCGAGTGCTGTGCAAATCATTTGTTACGAATTACGCCAAGCGGCGTTGCACCATCTTGCGCTACCCGCAGGTGACGTTCAGCTAGGCGATACAGAACTAAGTAGCGATGAGTTTGTAAGTGCATCTAAGCTCACCGCAGCGCAGCAGCGTCAGTTGCCGGCCGACAAACTTATGCGCGCCCAACATATTGAGCATTTGCAAAAAGTGCTTAGTGATTTGGAGTTTGTAAAGTCTAAACCACCAACCATGCTGATCCGAAAGCTCACTCGGCTATACAATAAAGCTGAGTTGTCCATTGAGGAAATACACATCTTACGAGGAATTTTGACTGCCGTTGAGCAAAAACTCGCAAGAAATTGATCAAGCAGACGTTCTGTATCATTCTCTCGATTAAACTTCGTGCCCAGTAAATGTTCGCGCGGGTTTAAACAGGTGCTAATGCCGTTGTGAGAACAATCAATCGCAGAGCGGTTCGGTTTTTCGCTCATTTTTTTATCCTACCCTTTAATTTAAAGTGTTCGACTCTATTTTAAAATTATGTTCGCACGAATAAAAGAAGACATCAAAATTGTATTTGATCGCGACCCTGCTGCGCGGCATACCTTAGAAATATTAACGTGTTATCCAGGCGTGCATGCGGTGTTGTTACATCGTCTCAATCACTGGTTGTGGCGCATTGGCTTGAAATGGTTGGCGCGCTTTTTCTCGCATATTAGTCGTTGGCTTACCGGTATTGAGATTCACCCGGGCGCCAAAATCGGTCGAAGGATGTTTATCGACCACGGCATGGGTGTGGTGATTGGGCAAACGGCCGAAATAGGAGATGACTGTACGTTGTATCACGGAGTAACGCTGGGTGGGACAAGTTGGCAAAAAGGTAAGCGGCACCCCACTTTAGAGAACGGTGTGGTCGTGGGCGCCGGAGCGAAAATTCTGGGGCCGATCACGGTCGGCGCTTATTCTCGTGTTGGGTCTAACTCAGTGGTAGTCAAGGATGTGCCGAGCGAGTCAACTATGGTGGGTATCCCAGCCTATCCAGTCGGCTCCACCGAGTACAACCGCGCTAATGGTCGTAATGAAAAAGGCGAATTCGAGGCTTATGGCCAACAAAACAGCTCGGATGACCCCGTCGCGGTTGCTATTCATGGCTTATGCACTCAGCTGCAAGCGATGAATACGCAAAACCGGGCACTACTCAAGAAACTGCGAGAAGCCGAGGTGGATGTGCAAGGCATTGAATTTCCGGTTATGGATACAGATTGTATTGAGCTTGCCCCTTGTAAAAACTCAAAATGACCCTATTAGTTAAAGAAGGAGCCAGGTTAAGCCTAGAATTGTGTGAGGTGGGCTTGGGCCAACACACTGATTAGCGTTGCTGCCCTATATCTGTTAGTTTAGAGAGGCGCCTTAAGCGTTTGTTTGTTTGTTGGTGCTGCGCTTGTTTGTTTGCGCCAAATTAAACTCAACCATCTGGTTTTAAACGGTTAAATATTATGACGTCGAGCACATCCGTATTGCAGCCTGTGCAGCTCAGCGAAGCTGCCGCCGCCCGCGTGGCAGATCAATTAATTAAAAATTCAGCTAAAGCGTTACGCTTTGCGGCCAAGCATTCAGGTTGCTCTGGCTATTCTTATGTGCTGGATTTTGCTCAGGAAATTGCCGCAGACGACCATGTTTTTGAATCCCATGGGGTAAAGGTGGTGGTTGACTCCACTAGTTTGCCAGTATTGAACGGCACCACCATTGATTATGTTTCTGAAGGGTTAAACCAGACGTTTAAGTTTATTAACCCAAAAGCCACAGACGAGTGCGGGTGCGGGGAAAGTTTTGCGATTAGTGCCTAGAACTAATGAACATTTTCGCAGCTGCTTTGAGTACGCGAAACGATTGTCTGGCCTTAAAAATCAGCAACTTATAAATTGTGTGGATTTGTGAACATTGTGTGATTTTTGTTCAAACTCACTATTAAACGCGCACCGCAAATATTAAAATAGAAGCGATTTAGATAGGCGATACAGGCGGGTTTACTCCGTCCTTGTGACCCGAGCCTAAATCGCCGTTATTTGAGAACAATGATGATGAAGGTTGTTTTTTTCTGTTGTTTGGCTCAATCGATTGTTTTGTTCGTTTATTGAAGATTCGTTGATCCAAAGTTTGGCCGCGAGGTTAACTTTAGGTCCGATATTGTAAAAACGACGACATAAAATTTAGTGCAGTTCTAGCCAGATACTAGAGAGATTCTGAAAGGATTCTATTAAAGGAATTCTAAAGGTAGTCTGAGGAGGCTTAGACCCACAATCATTTTGATCGAAGTACAAGAGAGTTGTATTCATTTTTTATTCATACTTACATTTAGGGGTATACCGTGTCTAAATTACATAGACCATTTTTATCAGAGTTGAGCCGGATTGTTGTTTGCTCATCAGCTATTATTTCTTTGTTAGTGTTTGGCACACACACTGTATCTGCACAGGAGTACAAAAAGTTAACGCGTTTAGGAACGTCGCAAGCAATGTGCTCAGGTGGAGTCGAAACATTAGCAGATCTACAAAATTTCGTTCGCAACAACCCGAGTGCTTTTGCTGACGTTGTTGCCAATTCGGGCGCAGGCGTTTCTGCCCAAGCTCTTGTCGATGCGATTCTTGCTGGCGATGTTGCTGAAACATCCTATCCAGTTGGTACGCAAATGGCATGGATGGGTGCTAAGGTGAAAGATCAGTTTGTGGCTCAACCATACCGCGAGTGGGCCGGCCAGCAGTCTTTCGCCGCGTTTGCGGTTGACGTCTCTACCGACTGCCAGGTATATACTTTAGCGATTCCTAAAGACTGCTGTAACCTTTCGTTGATTAGTGTTGCCGCAGACACATCTGAGCAATGCACAACACCTGCCGTTGCTGCCGTTGAAGAAGTTGCCCCAGAGCCTAAATTGGGTTGGGTTCCTTTTGTTGGCGCATTTGCGGGTACGGAAACACGCCCACGTTATGAAACAGCATGGGACATGGATATGCGCGATTCGTCGGGCATTATCGGTTTGCGCGCCGGTTTGATGAAGCAACTTTCAGAGAAGGCGTCGGTGTTTACGCAATTGTCTTACTACGATCGTCAAGGCATCAACGTAGGTAATGTTTATCCAGAAGACAACTTTGCGGTTGATGTCGGTCTTGAGCGTCGATTGAGCTCTAGTGCGTTTATCGGTGGCGGTATTGGCTTGTGGAACATCGATGACAGTGACTATCGTGATGCATCGTTGTTTGGACACGTAGGTGGAGACTTCGGTGCTAGTAATTG
>CAYOXK010000124.1:0-6335 GCA_964407915.1 uncultured Gammaproteobacteria bacterium | reverse complement strand
CGGCAGTCGGTGCAAACCAATATGGTGAGCCACCGCAATGGAAAGATTGCCTTGCACTTCGTCACTTAAGTTAGAGGCAATACGCTTTAGCTCATCGGCCTGCTCAAGCAATTCACGCGCTTTCGGTAATAATTGTTTGCCTGCTTCGGTAAGACTTATCTGCCGACCTATTCGATTGAATAGTTGTGTGTTGAGTTCAGTCTCGAGCCCAGCAACCCGCTTGCTGACCGCAGGCTGGGTAATATATAAACGCTCTGAAGCGCGCGAGAAGGAACCCGTCTGCGCAACTTCAATAAACGCCTCAAGCCCCGAAATATCCATGTATAACCACCTGATTAATTGATATTAACAACGATAAAGCCTTGAGATCTCGGCCCGGCTACTGCCCTACTGCGCCAACATTTCGACCATTGAGTAATGACTCAGCGACTAGACCGCCGTAAGCACAAATCGCATTCCAATATGGAATCGATGCGATAATAACAATGAATTTGAATTATTTATACAGCACGCCTACAATCAGGTCACGAAGGGGGCGTAAATAGCTGCTGGAATTAACTCGAGCCTGAGAACAGAGATTCTGAACTCGCCGCACTACCGCCGAACTTTTTAGGCTTTGCTACATACCTAAACCTAGATAATTACCTAAGCCTGACCATCGCGCAAAACCGCATATTTGACATTTTATTGGAGAACAACATGGCTAAAACCATGTACGAAAAAATTTGGGATGCCCACCTTGTTCACGCTGAACCAGGACAAGCGCCATTGCTCTACATCGACCGCCACCTCATGCATGAAGTGACATCCCCACAGGCTTTTGAAGGTCTAGACCTAGAGAACAGACCCATTCGCAACCCACAAAGCATCTTGGCCACGCTAGACCATTGCGTACCTACCAAGCTAGCAGACCGCATCAAACTGCCCGACCCCATCGGTGCCATTCAAGTGCAACGCATGATCGAAAACTGCGCCAAGCATGGACTGACGCTGTACGACATGGCCAGCAAGAATAACGGCATTATTCACGTCGTCGTCCCTGAACATGGCTTTGTGCATCCGGGCATGACCACAGTCTGCGGCGACAGCCACACAGCCACTCATGGTGCTTTCGGGGCCTTAGCCTTTGGCATTGGCACCTCCGAAGTCGAGCATGTGATGGCAACACAGTGCCTACCACAAACAAAGTCGAAGACGATGCTCGTTAAAGTATCGGGCAAACTGTCTAAATTCAGCACTGCCAAAGACATTGCACTCGCCATCATCGGTAAAATTGGCACCGCTGGCGGCACTGGATATGTAATCGAATACGCGGGTTCGGCCATCACCGATCTATCGATGCAAGGCCGGATGACCCTTTGCAATATGGCCATTGAGTCAGGCGCTCGCGCAGGGCTAATCGCTCCTGACGAAAAAACCTATGAATTTCTCGAAGGTAAAGAATTTGCTCCTAAAGGAGATGCTTGGCAACAAGCGCTTGCCTACTGGCAGACCCTGCCGAGCGACGTGGACGCGACGTTCGACTCAGTGATCGAGCTGGACGCCGCCGACATCGCGCCACAGGTTACCTGGGGGACTTCGCCGGAGCAAGTTGTACCAGTGGATCAAAAAGTGCCCTCACCCGCCGATTTTGCCGACGAGGCTAAAGCCAAATCATGTGCATCGGCGTTGGAATACATGGGTCTTAGCGGCGGCACTCAAATAACCGACATCACCATTGACTATGTATTTATCGGCTCATGCACCAACTCACGAATAGAGGACTTTCGAGCGGCCGCTGAAGTTGTGAAAGGCAGCCAAGTCGCTGCGGGGGTAACCGCCATTGCCGTACCTGGTTCTTACCAAGTTAAACGAGCTGCTGAAGCCGAGGGCATCGATAAAATTTTCATGGATGCGGGTTGGGAATGGCGCGAGCCTGGTTGTTCTATGTGCCTCGCTATGAATGGTGATCAACTTAAACCAGGTCAGCGCTGCGCATCCACGTCTAACCGTAACTTCGAAGGTAGACAAGGTAAAGGCGGTCGCACGCATTTAGTATCACCCGCAATGGCCGCCGCGTCAGCAGCGGCTGGTCGCTTTGTTGACGTTCGCACACTCGATCGATAGCACTTACCCTCTAGGTTCGTGCAGAGCCTAAAGAAACACTGGATTAATTAATGGAAAAGTACACAAAACACACAAGTGTCGCAGCACTTCTAAACCGCAGCAATGTCGATACAGACCAAATCATTGCCAAGCAATTTCTGAAAAAGGTTGAACGCACTGGATTTGGTGAACACCTGTTTCACGACTGGCGCTACCTGGAGGACGGCACTCCAAACCCTAAATTTGAGTTAAACAACCCGAACTTCGCAGGGGCTCGAGTGCTAGTAGCTGGCGATAATTTTGGATGTGGCTCGTCACGCGAGCACGCGCCTTGGGCGATCGCCGATTATGGCTTTAACACCATTATTTCGAGCAGCTATGCGGATATCTTTTACAACAATTGCTTTAAAAACGGCATTCTGCCAATTGTGGTCGATGCCGCCACGCTCAAAGGCTTAATGGCGGAAATTGACGCAGAGCAAGGCATGACCTTTACCATTGATCTTGAGCAGCAGCTCGTCACGACGAGCAAAGGTACACGAGTAGCCTTTGAGATCGACGGCTTTAGAAAAAACAATTTGTTAAGCGGTCTTGACGACATCGGTTTAACACTACGCCACACAGACAAAATAAGTGCGTTTGAGACTCGCCACAAGCAACAGTTTCCATGGTTATGGGCCAGTTAGGTGATAGCGCCATGCGATAACCGCAAGCTTGGCCTGCCAAATGTCGATCAAAGGCCACGCGCACGAATCAAACTGCAAAATAGATTATAGTGACGAGCCCTAACACTTTGAATGTAGAGAGCCCGATGACCATCACCTTGATGGATACAACCCTGCGTGATGGCGAACAAACGCAGGGCGTGTCGTTTGCACCGGCCGAGAAACTAAGCCTTGCGCAAGCACTGCTCGGTCGACTCAAAGTAGATCGAATTGAAGTCGCTTCGGCTGGCGTATCGCAAGGCGAACAAACGGCCGTTAAAGCCATTAACGAGTGGGCCGCTAAAAGCGGTTATCTGCACAAAGTCGAAGTGTTGGGTTTTGTTGATCACACGCGCAGTGTCGACTGGATTAAGGCCACCGGCGGCCAAGTTATCAATCTGCTGACTAAAGGCAGCGAAACGCACTGTCGCACGCAATTGCGTAAAACTCCTGAGGAGCATCGCGCGATGGTTAAACAAACCATCGACTACGCACGCTCGCAAGGTGTACGCGTAAATGTTTATTTGGAAGATTGGTCAAACGGATACCGCGACAACCCAAACTATGTTTACGAGTTAACCGAGAGTTTGCTCCAACAAGATATTGAACACGTGATGTTACCTGACACTTTAGGGGTGATGTCACCGCGTGAAGTGAGTGCATCAATTAGTGATATGGTCAAGCGCTTCCCTACTCTTAAATTTGATTTTCACCCACACAATGATTATGGCTTGGCCACGGCCAATGTAATGGCGGCCGTGGAAGCTGGCATCCATTCCATTCACTGTACGGTTAATTGCTTAGGCGAACGCGCGGGTAATGCATCGTTGGCTGAAGTTGCCGTGGTGCTAAAAGACAAGCTGGGCGTTCAGCTTAACATCAATGAACAGCACATTATTGATGTGAGTCAAATGGTCGAAAGCTTCTCAGGTAAATTTGTCGCCTGCAACGCGCCGATACTCGGTACCGATGTATTCACTCAAACCGCAGGCATTCATGCTGATGGTGACAAAAAGGGCAATTTGTACGTTACTAAATTAACACCCGAACGCTTTGCCCGCAAACGTACCTATGCGCTGGGCAAATTGGCAGGTAAAGCATCATTAGAAAAAAATCTCGATGAGCTAGGTATTACCCTGTCGGCCGAGGATCAACAAAAAGTGCTTGCAAAGGTTATTGAGCTAGGCGACTCGAAGCAAACCATCACGGTCGACGATCTACCGTTTATTATTACTGACGTGCTAGAAAGCGGCGAAGGTCAACGTGTGAGCTTAGTTGATTGCACCATGACCAGCCCCTTGCATGGGCAGTCTGAAGTGGACTTAACCATTCTGATTGATGGCGAATCATTCAGTGCCAAAGGACTTGGTAACGGTGCATACGATGCGTTTGCCCGTACCCTAGACACCATTTTGCAGGAGCACACGGAGTTTCGCCGCCCCAAACTTGTCGATTATGAAGTACACATTCCCAAGGGGGGGCAAACTAATGCCCTAACAGAAGCGTCCATCACTTGGGAGCTTGCGAATAAGCGCAAAATGACGACTCGGGGCGTACATTCCAATCAGGTGTTCGCCGCCATACAAGCTACTTTAAAAGTGATTAACTTTGAACTAAACGCGTAAGCACTGCGCGGCAAACCTTGCAAAACGTCTACCACGGAACCGAGTAAGTACCAGCCCATTGGGCATCCCCGCCCAAGCCCAAGCCCAAGTTTAAGTACAACGTTGCCTTTAACATGTCATTCACTTGAGCGCTGTTAGCGTAGGGCGCGCCTCAACTCTCTTGTCACCACATTCCTTATGAAATCCATCGGCCTATTTTGGTTCGACCGTGACTTACGATTGCACGATCATCCGGCATTAAGCAAAGCCGCACGGCAAGTGGACGAACTCGTATGCGTCTATGTGGCTGACCCTCGCTTAAATCGATCGAACCGCTTTGTCGACGCAGGTCTAAGCCAGCACCGTACCCGCTTTTTAGACCAAGCCCTCGCCGACCTCAGCACCAAACTATCGAGCATGGGCCAATCCTTACTGCTTTTGTCAGGCCATCCTGAGCAAGTGTTGGCCACTCTCGTGACGCAATTGGGCATAACGCATCTATATCGAAGCCAGCCCGCAGGGCTCTTTGAGGCGCGCACATTGAGCACGCTCCAAAGCCGATTTACCAATTTGCAGGTGATTGAAACGGCCACTAATACGCTGCTGAGCGAAGATGACCTGCCGTTTCAACTGACCGCGTTACCCGATACGTTTTCTCAGTTTCGACGTTTAGTGGAACCCATAGTGATTAACCCACCCGAGGCATCGGTATCACGATTGCCCCCACCTCCGTCCACACGGCCCATTGCTCACACATCACCTCCAACCACCAGAGCAGCATCCAGTGTTACGTTGCCCGACGCCATTGCCGTGGGCGGCGAAACAGCAGGACTCGGTCACGTACTGAACTACTTCGCGGGCACGCAGGCATTAATTTACAAGGAACAACGCAATGATTTGAGCGCCTGGACGCATTCAACCAAATTCAGCTTGTGGTTAGCGCAAGGCAGTGTCTCGGTACGCGAGATTACCGACCAGTTACGCCGCTTTGAACAACGACACTCAGCCAACGAGTCCACGTACTGGATTTTGTTTGAATTGCTGTGGCGAGAGTACTTTTTTTGGTACGCCAGAGCCCATGGAGCAAAACTCTTCGCATTTAGCGGCATCAAAAGCCGACGCCCTCTAACCAGTGCTTACGCGGAACGATTTAAACGATGGACGCAAAGTACCACGCCCTTTCCGTTGGTTAACGCACTTATGCGCGAACTCGCCACCACAGGTTATATATCCAATCGTGGTCGGCAAATCGCGGCAAGCTGCTTAGTGCATGAACTGTCGGTAGACTGGCGGTTTGGCGCGGCGTATTTCGAGCAGCAGTTAATCGACTACGAAGTTGGATCCAATTGGGGCAATTGGCAATACATTGCAGGGGTAGGCGCTGATGCGCGCGACGTGCGTCGCTTTAATCTAGACAAGCAGACGCAAATTTATGACCCAGACGGCGAATACCGACGACGCTGGCTGCCCGAGTCAGAAATCACCCACTCACCGCACGCTCTGCATTCAGTGGATGCGGCCGATTGGCCAATAGCGTAACAAAACATCCTCAACGACGGCATTATGGCGCACCATAAACTCCAGCTAGACAGCAAACTCTGCGCCCACTGTAACCGCCCCTTCGCGTGGCGTAAAAAGTGGCAGCGCGACTGGGCCAATGTGAAGTTTTGTTCGCAGAAATGTCGGCGCGCGCAACCCGCCTCTCGGCCAACGCAGACACCGCACGTTTAAATATGCCAGACAGCGCCACAACCGTTCGACTAATTCTCGGCGACCAACTCAATGCTTCGCACAGTTGGTTTACGCGCGTTAATAGCGACTGCGTTTATCTGCTAGCTGAACTCAAGCAGGAGACCGACTACGTACAACATCACGTGCAAAAGCTCGTGGCTTTCTTCACCGCAATGACCAATTTCGCGCAGGCCTTAACAGCGGCTGGTCA
>CAYOXK010000123.1:0-6486 GCA_964407915.1 uncultured Gammaproteobacteria bacterium | reverse complement strand
CGTCCGCTGCCGCCAGATCCACGTACACAGCGTGACGCCGGTCGCGACGAGCAGCAGGCGCAGCCACAGCGGCTCGACGAAGAAGACGACCTATTTGCGCCCGTAATCGGCTCGGCCAAGCGTCGCGCTGTGTGGCTTGGTATCAATCTTTTAACCGCACTGCTTGCCTCCTATGTAATCGGCTTATTTGAAGACAGCGTGCAACAACTGGTCGCTTTGGCGGTGCTAATGCCGATTGTAGCGAGCATGGGCGGTATAGCGGGTAGTCAAACGCTGACCATTGTGATTCGCGGCATGGCGCTTGATCGCTTGAATGCGAAAAACACGCGCACGCTTTTGTTTAAAGAACTCGGCGTGGGCTTTCTCAACGGCTTATTATGGGCCGCGGTCGTTGGAATGCTCGCCTACTTATGGTTCGGCAATTCCATGCTTGGGATAGTAATTGCCGCCGCGATTTTAATTAACTTGCTCGCGGCCGCATTGGCGGGAATGCTGATACCAGTCATATTAGAGCGTCTTGATCTCGATCCAGCCCTGTCGGGATCGGTTGTGCTCACCACCGTGACCGACGTGGTCGGCTTTATGAGCTTTTTAGGGCTTGCCACCCTGTTACTGTTGTAAACTGCGTGAGGCAATCAGGCGCTGACCACGGTCGTTGCTAGGGTCTACCAGTGGCAGAGCAGTGCTTGGGTCTTTGTCATGCTCGCTTAAAATTCTATACATATCCTTTACTCAATTAGTCGTCTCAGCCACCATTACGCTGTCAAAATCTAATCGTGCAACCCTTAATTTGCCATAGGCGAACGAGAACACATCATGCGCATTGCTGTACTTTCCAGAGCACCCAATCTTTATTCGACCAAGCGTCTCGTCGAAAGCGGGGTTGCGCGAGGGCACGAAGTGGATGTTATTAACACCACTCAGTGCTACATGGACATCACGAAAAGTCGCCCGGTAGTGCGCTACGAGGGGGCTGAACTGCCCCACTACGACGCTATAATTCCACGCATAGGGGCTTCTGTTACTTTTTACGGAACGGCTGTGGTACGCCAATTTGAAATGATGGGCACGTTTTCAGTAAATGAGTCAGTGGCCATCAGTCGTTCGCGCGACAAGCTACGGTCGCTGCAACTTTTGTCACGTAAAGGGATTGGCCTTCCTCGTACGGGCTTTGCTAATAAATCAAGCAATATCAAAGACTTAATAAAAATGGTAGGCGGCGCGCCGTTGGTAGTGAAACTATTAGAGGGCACGCAAGGTATTGGTGTTGTATTGGCCGAAAGCAATAAAACCGCCGAAGCGATGATCGAAGCCTTTATGGGCTTAAACGCCGAAATATTAGTGCAGGAGTTCGTAAAGGAAGCAAATGGTGCGGATATTCGCTGTTTGGTAGTAGGCGATCGAGTTGTCGCCGCGATGAAGCGACAAGGGGGCGAAGGAGAATTTAGATCTAACCTGCATCGTGGTGGTTCCGCCAGAGTGATCCGATTGTCGAAGGACGAACGCGCCACGGCGGTGTCTGCGGCCAAAGTAATGGGGCTCGGAGTGTGCGGTGTTGATATATTGCAGTCAAGCCATGGCCCAGTAGTGATGGAAGTGAATTCTACACCCGGCTTAGAGGGCATCGAAAAGGCCACGAGCATTGATGTAGGCCAAATGATTTACGAATACATCGAAAAGAATGCCAAGCCGCATCGAACTAAAACGCGTGGCAAGGGTTGAACAATAGCTTGAACAATAAGTTTATTAACAGCGCTCACAAAACCGTTGCGGAGCCAATGATTATCGCGGGCACTGAGATAAAGCGTGGTCAATCCGTTAATATCGATATGCCGTTGGTACGCTTGTATACCGACACCGAGATCAATATGCCGATACACGTTCGGCGCGGGCGCAAATCGGGCCCTACCCTGTTCGTATCAGCAGCGGTACACGGCGATGAAATAAACGGCATCGAAATTGTACGTCGCCTGATGACGCACAAAGCTTTAGCCATTACGGCCGGCACACTGATTTTAGCGCCAATGGTGAACGTCTACGGCGTACTGAATAAGAGCCGTTATATGCCTGATCGGCGCGATCTTAATCGATCGTTTCCAGGGTCCGAGCATGGCTCCTTAGCCGCGGTGGTAGCACATCGTTTTCTGACTGAAATAGTGCAGCGCTGCGATTACGGCATTGATTTGCATACGGGCGCCATCCATCGCTCGAATTTACCACAAATACGCGCCAATCTAGAAGATGACGAAACAGCCGAGCTGGCTCGTGCTTTTGGCGTGTCAGTGCTCATGAATTCCAACTTGCGTGACGGCTCGTTACGCGAGGCCGCCTTAGACACGAACACGCGAATTCTGCTCTACGAAGCCGGTGAAGCCTTACGCTTTGACGAATTATCGATTCGTGCAGGCTTACGCGGCATACTCAATGTGTTATCCAAGCTCGGTATGATTAAAAAGCGGCAACGCAAATCTGTTGCAACGCCTTATGTCGCTAATACCAGTTCCTGGGTACGCGCGCACCGCAGCGGCTTCGTGCGCAATCTGAAAAAACTGGGGGATTATGTCGAGAAAAATGATCTGCTTGCTGAAATTGGCAGCCCCATGGGCGAGACGCTAGGCTTAGTAAGAGCCCGCAAAGGCGGTATCGTAATCGGCCAACAAAACATTCCCCTCGTACAGCGCGGAGACGCCATGTTTCACGTAGCCTATTTCTCGGAAGAAGAAGAGGAGATTGCCGAAAACATTCAGGCGATGAGTGAGTATCTGCTGCCTAGCTCAGCTTAATCGCCCGCAGACAGAGCGCCACCGCTACTGAGGGGGATTAACGTGCGCAAAAACCGTGTCGCTGCCATCCTGCATAAGGAGTAAAACTTGGTAATAGTCTTTACGCTCCCCTACTTCCATGCCAGGGCTACCCACCGGCATGCCCGGCACCGATAATCCAAGCGCACCCGCAGGTGGATTAGCTAAAAACTGTTTAACGTACTCAGCGGGCACATGCCCTTCGAATACATACTCGCCCTGCGCGCTCGTTACAACGCCAGTATGACAAGAGCGATAACGACCCTGTATACCAAGTTGGGTTTTAAGAGGGTTCAGGTCATCCTGTTCGATCACTTCGCTATTGAAGCCATTGTCGGCCATATAGTCGACCCACTTTTGACAACAACCGCAGCTCGGTGTTTTATAAACGCTAATGGCGAATGGATCCGCGCTCGCTTCGTCTTGACTGGCAGCATCTACTTGCGCGAACGCGGGTAAAGCAAATAGGCTCGCGCTACACACCATGGTAAACACGCTTTTGAAAAACAGCGCTGTGACTTTTTTAAACATAAGCGTAATCCTCTAAAACCTAATATACCAACTGCAATTCTAACGCATTCACGTGATTAACCGCTCAATAAACCAAAAGCTTGCGATACTGCCAATCGCATAGGTGCAAAGCGTTACGACTCGATCAGTCGCCTGTGGCTGCCAACGACGAAGACCATACAGGATCAGCATGGCTGCTGCCACAATTATAAGCTGACCAATCTCAACGCCCAGATTAAAGCTAAACAACGCAAGTGGAACGTCATTGGCTGGCAAGCCTATCTCGGCGAGTGCACCAGCAAACCCAAAGCCATGCAGCAAGCCAAAAGCGAAAGCGACTAACCAAGGAGCACGCTCGGATAAACGCAATTCACCTGGGCGCTTTTTAAGTATTTCTACGGCCAGAAACACAATAGAGAGCGCAATAATGGCCTCAACCGGCCTAGAGGCCAGCGCAAACCAACCTAAGGTTGTACCAACCAGAGTCAAACTGTGAGCCGCAGTAAAAGCCGTTACCGTCCACACAATGCGCTGCCACCCTGTTAGCAATAGCACCATGGCCAACACAAAAAGCAAATGATCGTAACCCCAGACGATATGCTCAATGCCGATTACCGTATAGGTCAAAGCCACATTAGATATCGGCGTGGAGGTGTCAGCATGCGGCACCGTTGCTTGCCAGGCGCGAGGGGTAAGGCGCAGAGTCATAAGTGGCGCAGACACGCTTTGCAAACGCACGAGCGCATCCGTATTGGTTGTACTGAGCCCCTGAATGCCAATAGCATAACCCTGTAAGCCAGCTGGGCATTGCATCGTCCCAGTTTGGATTTGATTGCCAGACTGAATACTGACTGACAACGGTGCGAGCGCAGTGCAATGCTCAGGCAGCAAGAGTTCACTATGCCTTGCGAGGCGCGAACGAGCTGATGTTTTATAGTAAATTTGCCACGTGCCGCTACTGGTTTCGGTGAGCTCTAAATAGGCAGGCTTGAGCTCGTCGGCCTTAAGACCAGCGCTGCAGAGCATCGCAACCACGACCACTTGCACCAATGTTGAGCGCCGTAGCCTGCACGTAAACGCGGTCCAATGCTCGCGCTCGAACCAATGTAGGTAGCGTATGCGCACTACTCTGCGATCACGACTTTATAGTGTTGTAGCATCTGCTCTAATGCTTGGGTTTCGGCGTCTGCGGTTTGCGCGGCTAACCAATCGTTTTCCACACGCTGACGCACTCGAGGATCGGCGAGGGAAGCACTGGTTGACTCTTGATTAGCCGTTACAAATACTAGGTGCTGACCAAAGCCAGAAAAAACCGGGCCGATCCAAGTGTTCAGCTGTGCTTTTTGCAGGTCGTCGGCAAACCTCTGGCCGAACTGACGGGCGATGTCATCATCGCTGAACTCTTCAAAGGTGCTCGGCACACTCAACGGCTGGCGGAAGGGCTCCAGCACCGACATGGCCTGCTCCTTCTCTTGGCCCTCCAGCTTGGCAATGAGCTCGGCCACTTGTTGTGCGGAAAGATCCCGACCTAAATAGACTTGCTGAAAGTGCATTGTAGTAGGCGTTTGGTACTGATTAGAGTGCTCCGCAAACCACGCCTGCAACTGCTTTTCGCTGGGTGAATCCACGCGACTGCTGTTTATAAATCGCATTTTTTGGATCATGCGGTTGCGTACCACGGCATCATCCTGATCCAAGCCTAACCGCAATGCCTCTTGGTAGAACACTTCTTCTTTGATGGCGTTGGCCAACAGACCTTCAAATTCTTCGTTGCTGGGCGGTCGACGCCAGCGCTCGTTCCAACTCGCACGAATGTCAGCCAGCATCTCGCGGGAAAACACAATCGTGCTTTCTTCTGGATCCGGCGGTGCAAAATACTGAAAGTACGCAAACACCAACGCACCAGCCATCAAGAAGTGCACTAAAGGCTCCTTGCTCCAACTCTTGAGCGGGAATATCGAAAGCAGCATATTCCCTTCACTATATCGTTGCATAAATGCGATTCGGCGGTAGTTTAATTGAGCACGGCCGTCAATGACTCCACGCCCACTGTTGAGCTGGGCGAGTTCTCGTCATGTTGATACATCCCAGCGGGTGGCTTATACCAGATAGGCGATGTGTAGGCGCGCTCTTGCTGAATTCGACGAACGTCGTCACCTAATTCCAGCTCGTAGCGCACGGCGTCATACAATGGCCAGGAAGGCGTAGGGATTTCGAGCACGCGGGCATAGTAAAATGCGCTTTCAGCAGGATTAAAATCGGGGTCTTGCCACACGGCGCTTAGTTCCACGCTACCGATGCTATTAGTCCAAGTGGCGTCTGCTAAATTAACTGTATTACCCACTGCGGGTAAGCGACCTTGCTCGTCAAGCACACGCTGATCGGCCTCGCTCCAGACCACATTATAGATGCGCTCTTGAGTGTTTCCTGACTCATCCAACCAGCCTTTTACAATTTGCACGCGATCTAAGTTGGCACCCTGTGGATCCATTTGCGCAGCGACCATAAAAGTGGGTGCAAGCGCATCAATAGTACTCATTTGACCACCCATCGGTACGCCACGCGCGTAACCTGCCGCAGCAATGTCGCCTAGGTCATCCTCGTTAAAATCAAAGCCACCAAACAAACGAACTTGCATGCGTGGCCCTGTGGTTGCGTAAACTTCGCGTCGATTAAACGCGTCGAAAATGGCTTCGCGGGTATTCGAGGTAGCCCACGCGGCTGCGTATCCACTGGCAAGATAGTGCCATCCAAAGCGCCCTTCTCGCGCGCCTAAGTTCTGCGGTGTCACAGCGCGCTCCGCTACATTTATTTCGTTACCGGTATGCTTGCCATAGAAGTTGTCTTCATCTGCCGTCGCCAAGGAGGTGTGACTGTCGGTCGAGCCAATGAGCCCAAAGGCATACGGATTAACTCCGACCGCTTGTTCTAATTGCAAACCACGCTTTAACGCTTCGCGCGCATAACTGCCAGCATAGCTAGCAGGTGCCATTTGCTCTTCGCACGTTAGGTTGCACTCGTCCCAACCTTCATCACCAAAATCGGCAAATTCGTCGTTGGGCGATAAGAATGGATGAGTTTCGCTATCGCCTTTAATCTGCGTAACTTCAACCACGGGTTCGTACTTAGCTCGAATTTGCGCATAGGCGGCATCAATCGGCGAGCCGTCGAAGCG
>CAYOXK010000122.1:0-6634 GCA_964407915.1 uncultured Gammaproteobacteria bacterium | reverse complement strand
CGAGCGTTCGGCCCCGAGTGGCGAAACACTCAGCACTTCAATTTGTAGGTCTTGTGGAAATACGCCGCGCAATATCACTCGCTGCACCGTATTCTCGATAAAGTGTGCCGAGATCAGATAGACGAGCGCAGCGACACACAGCGCCCCAACAATGGGCGCGAGCAGAGCAGAATAGCTGCGAGGTTTGGTGGGCGTTGGCGCAGATGCGCTAGGATTATGCACGGGACTCTAAGGGCTATGACCAAGAGCGTGATTATAACCAATTGTGGGGCGGGATATCGCGCCTTAGCAAGTCGCCTAAGCGCGTTCTCCCGTCGTTAAAGATTGCGCGGCAGCCACCGTCGCTTTTAGGTTAAAGTGCTGCTAGGCGCGTGAGTACGTCTTCGACATGCCCGTTTACTTTCACCTTGCGGATTTCCTCTACTAACACGCCATCCGCATTAAAAATAAAGGTGCTCCGCTCAATACCCAAATAGGTTTTACCATACATACTTTTTTCTTTGATCACATCAAAGAGCTTGCACAGAGTTTCATCTGGATCTGATATTAAGTCGAAAGGAAATCCGTGTTTGTTGATAAAGTTCAGATGCGATTTGACGCTTTCGCGAGATACTCCGAGCACCTCAGCATTGAGCTTTTGCAACGCTGGGTAGTGGTCTCTAAAGGCTTGCCCCTGTGTGGTACAACCGGGCGTACTGTCCTTGGGGTAAAAATACAGCAAGAGAGCACGGCCCTTAAAACGGCTTAAGTTTACGTCTCCGTGCTGGCTCGTCGTTACGTTCAGATTGGGCAAAGAATCCCCTAATTTAATACTCATTACGTCATTCTTCCTGGTTGGTTCAAATTCAGGTCTAGCGCTTAAGTATATAACTCAATCAATCACCCGCCAGTGAAATTGCTGGGCGTGCACTCGAAGTCGCGCATCCGGAGTCACAGCAACAGGTGTGTCTGCGTACTCGAGTAGCGGTAAGTCGTTGTAAGAGTCACTGTAGAATGTGCAGTGGTCAAACTGTCTGCCCGATTCCGCTAACCATTGTTTAACTCGCGCCACTTTGCCTGCTTTAAAACTCGGTGTGCCGAGTACCTTGCCGGTATAAGCCCCATTGTGAAACTCTGCCTGTGTTGCGATTAAGGTTGGAACTTTAAGTCGTTCTGCGATGGGTTGCGTAACAAAGTCGTTGGTTGCCGTTACTATTACGAGCTCATCTCCTTGTGTGCGATGTTGCTCAATCAATTCAGGTTTGCCTGAGTTGATCATGGGCTCTATCACTGTGGCCATAAAATCATCGCGCCAGGCGTGCAGTTGACTTAATGAGTGGCGCTGTAACACCTCAAATTGATATTCACAAAACTCAATAATATCTAAGGTTCCCGCCACATACTGCGCGTAAAATTCATCCTGTTTACGTTGTTGCACTTGCGCATCTACAGCACCGACAGAAGCGAGATACATCCCCCAGCCATGATCGCTGTCGCCATTGAGTAAAGTGTGGTCGAGATCGAATAAAGCTAAATTCATGTAGGTTACAACGACAGTGATAGAGTTGTTGGAAGTTCAATTGCACTGACAAATAAGGGGTTAGCCAATAGCCGTGATCGACTCGTAAGGTTAACATGCCCTAAGATTCGGATGCACTGAACAGAGCGCTTCATTATAATGTCCGCAAATAGAAAAAAAATGACGATCGCATCAATGCAGAATTTCGAACCAATTTTTGCGAATGACGGTTACCGCCCTAACGTTGGCATTATTGTTTGTAATGATCAGGGTCAATTGTTTTGGGCGCGCCGCATTAGTCACGATGGCTGGCAGTTTCCGCAAGGAGGCGTAGCTCGCGATGAAAGCTTGCTGGCGGCCATGTACCGAGAACTTGAAGAAGAAACCGGTATATTGCAGGCGCAGGTGGAGCTAATAGCGCATACTAAAAACTGGTTGCGCTACGACTTGCCGGCCACGCTGCTGCGCAATCAAAAGCGTCGGTTTATTCGTTCAAAACAACGCAGCCAAGTGTCGTTTCGAGGCCAAAAGCAGGTGTGGTTCCTATTGCACTTGCGCGAAGATGACTCCGTGGTTAATTTGGCTGCGGGCTCCCAAAAGGCTGAATTTGATGAATGGAAGTGGGTTGGCGCTGACTTCGCGCTGCAACACATTGTCGATTTTAAACGTCCCGTCTATCAACAGGTGCTCGATGAACTAACCCCTTTCTTGCCCAGTGCTTAACCTCCCTGGGTTTAACCGTTCGGTCGGCCACTTTCGCTGTGCTGTAACCTTGCGAGTAGCGGTGCTGAACCCGCAGCCGCAAAACCATGCAAATTTGTCACGCCAATCAAGGTGTCAGCCGAAACATTAATTATGAAAACAAGAGTTTTGTTTGTGCTATTGCTAATCACTTCCAACGTTAAAGGCATGGGGCATCGCCGTCGTCAATTAACTGTGCTTGCACAGCGGTCAGTTGCGGCCTGTGCATCGAGTCACACTCAATGCGACAACTGGGACTGCCGTCTAAAGCAGCGACAATCGCGTGTCTTGGCTGCGTTCGTGGGTTTTTTAGCGCTTACATCCTTTAGTTGTAGTTGGGTAATCGCCGCCGAGCTGTCACGCCAAGATGTCGCCGATATCTTGACGCCGTATGCGCTCAATAATCAATTTCCAACTACGCTTAACGCTGGCCCCGTCCACGGCCCCGTGCATTTCAGATATACGTTTGATAAAGGCCTGCACGGTAAAATGGCAAAGGTCTATTTACAGTATCAACCCGATTACGCCTGTTTCATTGCCATGGATGCGCAGACTGGTGAAATTATCAATTTAACGAGCTTTTTAAAGGAGCGCGAGCCGATCGAGAATTTAGTGTTGCGCGCGGATTATCCCGCGGCGTCGATTTTCAAATTTGTGACCGCGGCCGCCGCACTTGACTCGAATAAGTTGTCGCCTACGTCAGTGATTCCGTATAACGGTAAGTCTACCTCCTTGTACAGGCGGCAGGTATTCCAGCATGTGGATGACAAATGGACGCGACGGCCTTCTTTTACTGAAGCGTTTGCTCGTTCGATTAATCCCGTATTTGGGCGGGTTGGCGCGCGCGTGCTAGGCGAACAAACTTTAAGCGACTATGCACAACGTTTTGGGTTTGGTGCAAGCATCCAGAGTGACCTTAATCTACCGATTAGTAAGATCCATTTGGGCTTACAAGATGAGTGGGAGTTGGTCGAGGCGGCGTCTGGCTATACTCGAGAAATACGCTTGAGCCCGGTGCATGCGGCGCAAATGATGTCGAGTTTGTTCAACGAAGGTCGCATGGTAGCTCCCTATTTTGTGGACCATGTGAATCGTGCTAACGGTGAACAGCTCTACACGGCCACGCCGCAGATGCTGGGTGCGCCCGTATTCGATAAAACAACGGTTAATGAATTAAAGAGTTTGCTACGCGCTACGGTCGCATCAGGGTCGGCGCGCAAATCTTTTGCGGATCGATCGAGGTATCGTATTTATGATGGGCTCGAAATAGGCGGCAAAACCGGTTCCTTAACGGGCGACTCGCCGAAAGGTCGACATGATTGGTTTGTGGGCTACGCGAGTAAAGACGGGCGCAATATTGTGTTCGCGTCGCTTATAGTAAACAAAGAAAAGTGGGTGGTGCGCAGTGCCTACGTTGCCCGCCAGTTTATCTATTATTACTTTACCCAAGCTCAAGAAGAGTTACGTGCGCAAGCAAACCAAGGGATGCAACTAGGCGGCGATTAGATCGGTGGTGTACTCAGTTTAGTACTCTGGCTGTTCCTTCGCGAGTTTAGTCGCCGCGAATGGCGGCCAATGTTTTAGTTGTGGAACGATCAAATTCAAAGGCAATTGAGTGCACTTGGCCGCCGCGTGCTAGCACCTCTTTAGCACCTACAATTGACTCAATCGGCCAATCACCCCCTTTTGCCAAGGTGTCGGGTCGGATGAGTTCGATGAGTGCTAGCGGGGTATCATCGTTGAATGCCACGACCAGATCAACGGATTCTAGTGCCGCTAAAACGGCCATTCGATCCGCTAGGTTGTTGATGGGTCGATCGACTCCTTTGCCTAAGCGCCGCACTGATTCATCGCTATTCACGCCGACAATCAGGCTTGCGCCTAGGTTACGGGCTTGCTCTAGGTAAGTAACATGACCGCGGTGCAAAATATCAAAGCAGCCATTCGTGAAGACCACTGGCCGTTGGATGAAGGGGTGCTGCGTAAGCGCTTTAGCTAATAACTCGTTGGACACAATAGTTTTGTCTAGCGCGGTTCGAAAAGGCATTTTTGTGCTCCGAATAAAAGTGGCTAATGAAAGATACCAATGAACGTTGCGGTAGCAAGTTTGCAGAAAGCTTATAGATATTCGAACACTTTAACGACACGTGCAACGCCGCGCACTGAGCGCGCAATTTCAGTGGCGCTGAGCGCTTCGGCTTCAGTAACAATACCCATTAGATAGACGGTACCGCGTGTTGTAACCACTTTAATACGGTTAGCGTCGAGGCCAGTTTTGAGCAATAGCTTGCTTTTAATTTTGGTGCTAATCCAACCATCATTGCTACGCGAGAGTAACGCCGATTTGCCAGCAATGGTGGTTTCGTCCACCACCTGCCTTACCGCTTGAATCGTGCTGAGTCGTTGTACGATGTCCCGTTTTGATTCTTCTGATTCAATTTCGCCCGTGAGTAATAAAATACCATTCCATGATACGGCCTTTACATTGGCATCCGTGCGCGCATCTTTGTTGGAGATTAGATAGTTTCTCGCACTGAGTTCAATCGCAGAATCATCAATATATTCGCCTACCGTTCGACGGTCGTGAATTACGTCGACCGTAGTCACTACGGCACCTGCCACCAACATCGTTGCGCAACCGGATAAGGTGATGAGGCTGGCCAGCAATAACAAGCGCATTGCGGTACGCGCGGCATTCGGTAATTTAACTAAACGCTTGGGTAATGGGGGCGAATACATGAATGTGTGCATAGTGGGGGGAACTCAGTTTTCAAAACGATTAATTTTAGCTACTAATTTTAGCTACTACGGTGGCTCTGTCTTGCGCAGCGGTTGATGCAGTTGAACGACTCGAATGAGCAGTAAGCGTTGCTCTCGAAGGGGGTAAGGACATTAGCTTACAAGCAATAACAAAGATAAAAGCTTAGCACGGCTAGAGGGCAGGATTATTAAAAAATAGATACGATCATTAGCCGGATAAGAACCCCGCACCCCTCTGCTTGTCTGTGGCGCAATGACGTATCGAGTGGCGTATTGGGTGCAAGCCTAGCGGAGTTTCCGCTCCATTCTAAAATGATTAACAGTAATTAAAGCGGCGATCGTGAGTCGCTGATACTGTATTGCGCGGATCTAAAATGCATTTTTTATCCATAAAGGTGTTGATTCATCATTTAACTCACTTAACTTGCCTGAGTAGCACAGCATGTCAAAGCGGCACTGCATAGAATGGAGTTGTTGCCGAGTTAAAAAGAGGGTTGCAGTTTTGCGCAGCTTTTGTTGTTTGTGCCAATGGATGCTTTCTAGAGCGCCGCCGTACCGAGCGGATAGTCGGTGGCGTACTTCCACAAAGATAATGCAGTTTTGGTGGTGCATAATTAAGTCGATCTCTCCAAATCGGGAGTAGTAGTTTCGTTCGACAAGTGTCATGCCTTGCTTGAGCAAATATTGCAGGGCGAGCGATTCGACTATCGCGCCGTCGGCGCGATGATTAGAGTTGGCGTCCATGCCTACCTCCTAGAAGAGAAGATGGTTAAATGTGATTAGCTTCTTTCTAGCGCTTATCTAACGATGAGCGAGCGCCGCAGCGCTAAAGCGTACTGAAAAATAACGTGCGAAGCACCCCCCAAAAAAGGCGACTAAAGCGATCTTTGTAAATTCGGTGTTGTGCGAGTGGAAGGCGAATCATCATTGCCGTTAGCGCGTTGTGCTGGCTCACGATATTCTCGGCTACTTTGGTCTGATACCACATTTGTATTCGTTGTCAGCGGGGTGAGGTCGAACCCTTGACTATTCTCCACAGAGGGGAGCCCTTCTACAAACGTTGCCCACAGTGGGGCGCTCTCAATGTTGCCATCAGCCAGCCTATGCAACAAACCTGTGTAGCCCTCGATTACGCGTTGGTTGCCCAGTTGTAGCGTCTGAGTTGCTGTTTCGTACTGGCTGACTACGCGATAGCTGTCGGCACCCAGGGCGAACAGCTGATTCAGCTGACCCGCATAGGGTGAAACTTTCTCCGAACGCAAGATCCAGGGCATAACCGGGAATTGAGTGCTCTCAAGGTCCATATCATTAATTGCGTCGGCCACGCCTGTGTACACATCGAGCCCAGCGTAAACGGGTACGCTCGAAGCGCTAAAGTAATTGATTTGTGGCCGGAGTAAACGCCCGGTTTGCGCTTCGGCAATCATAAATACAAAGTCGATATCCGCTCTTTGATACACAGCATGTTCGGGTTGGTAGCCCAGAACATCTCCAAGTCGCTTTGCACGATTTTCACTCGCGCCTACTTTAAAGAGCAATTTGAGTTCCACGGTGTGGTCAAATTGTGCTGACGAGAATTCCGACTGCGCACTGATGCGCCCGCCTAGCGAAAGCCACTCTTGTGCGAATGCTTGT
>CAYOXK010000121.1:0-6641 GCA_964407915.1 uncultured Gammaproteobacteria bacterium | reverse complement strand
ACCCGCCAACTCGACCATCACTCTCAGCACACCCGCCATAGATGGTGAAGCGGGTGGCGACAGCGGGTTACCGCTGATTGCATCCACCATCACGATTTAAGGTAATGGCGCCACTATTGAGCGCTCAGACGAACTCGAAATACCCTTATTCAGATTAATGGCCATTGAGCCTAATGCAAATACTACTTTAACTTTAAATTCGCTAACGCTGCGCAATGGACACACTGCCTATAATGAAGGCGTGGGCGGGTACGGTGGCGCTATTTACGCCACGGGAAGCAACTCATTAGTTCTGAATAACACCACGATTACGCAAAACACGTCTAACGGCTATGGCGGTGCTATTTTCAGCACTAGAGGCGAAGCCGTAATAATCAATGAATCGATTATTTCCTACAACACCGCGCTATTAAGGGGCGGCGGCATTAGCGCTAATTTCTCTCAATCTACCGCTAACGCGCGCTTGATTATCAACAATAGCGCCATCGTTAAAAACGAAGGTAACGACAACGGTGGCGGTTGGGATGGGGGTGGTCTGTTTCTGTATCGCACCACCGCTACCATTGCCAATTCGACGATCTCCAATAACAAGGCCGAGGGTGGTGCCGAAGCTCCGTACTTCCCAGTCCTCACGCTCAGCAATACAGTGATTGCGAACACCGATAACGACGGAGGCAATTTCGCTGCTGTGGACTGTTCGTCTAACATTGCATTTCCATCCACATCAACTTCAAACTGGATGGAAGATGCGGATGAGGATCTTTCTTGTTTTAACAATGCACCGGTCCCTGCGTCCATTCAGCAAGGCGATCCAAGCCTAGGTGCATTGGAATTTAAAGAGGCCACATTCGGTCCCACGGCCATTCACTCGCCGCTAGCGGCTTCGCCATTGATTGGAGCGGGTGATGTTGGTATCTGTGCCGGGGCGCCAATTAATGGGGTAGATCAACTAGGCGCTGAGCGCTCAGCAGAAAGCTGTGCGATCGGCGCAAGTGAGCTTCCTGAGGAAGAAGAAACGTTCTTTGTAGTGCCAATAGGCCCCAATAAGACGGTAACATTTTCTCTGTGATACGCTGCTCGCGCTAAACCGCGCGAGCTTGCCCGCGGGGGCGCCAGCCGAGCAAATAGGCTGGCGTGAGTATCAAGGCCTTTAAGAACACCCACACTCCGCGCAACAAAAAAAGTGTGAGCATAAAAGGCAAGGTGATAAGCCAGGCCAGGGGCGTGAGCAAGAGCACTAAAATCGCGAGTGGCCAACTGAGCGCGAAAAGAATGAACCAAGCCACCAACAGTAAAAAGATTTTAAGCATAGGCTGAGTATAAATTGCAAAGAGCGCGCATTTTTTAGAGTTACAGAATATCCATTTTTGTACTTAATCCCATTTATAGCGTACCCCCACTTGGCGTCGCACCTCGTCCATGATTTGCATTACCCGCTGGCTACTCGCATGGGGCACCAACGGGCTTTCATGTAAATTATTTGCTAAGCAGTGATGCACCTCCTCAATTTCGTATTCATAACCATTTACCCGATGTGGCGCATCACACACTAAGTGCGGCTCACCCGCGCCATTAGCATACACTTGTGCACTTTGGCTGCACCAAAAACCTGGATTGATATGAATGTGACCCTCGTCACCGTAGATATACGCACCGTGATTGGTTTGTACGCCAATTCCCGCACTCAGGTTAGCTAATGCGCCATCGGCATACTTGAGCACCATGGCAATATTTTGATCCACTTGCGTAGGCGCCAACTCAGCTAAGGCCAATACTTGGGTGGGTAATTGCTGCATTACAATGTCGCACAACGTAAGGGGATAAATTCCCACATCAAGCAGGGCACCACCCGCTCGCTCGGGAGCGTATAAACGCGACCTTGGGTCGAATGGGCGATTAAAAGCAAAACTTGCGTGCAACATCTTTACTTGCCCAATTTCGCCAGCGGCCACCCACTTTTTAATGTGTTGATACACGGGCAAACAGCGGGTCCACACCGCTTCCATGTAAAAGCTGTTAGTTGATTGCGCCGCCGCCAACACCTCATTCGCTTGTTGCGCATTCACGGTCATCGGCTTTTCGCACAGCACCGCTTTACCGGCGTTGAGCGCGGCAATAGACTGCGCATGGTGTTCGCTGTGCGGTGACGCAATGTACACCGCGTCTAATTCTGGATCGCTGAGAAAGTCTTCGAGCTGCGCATAACTGTAAGTAAATTCGTGTTCGGCGCAAAAGTGCTGTGCTCGCTCGAGCGATCGACTGTATACCGAGTGGCGCTGAGCGCCGTCTACTTCCTTCAAAGCACGTGTGAAAGTGCCGGCGATGTTGCCTGGTGCGATGATGCCCCATTTAACAATTTGCAATGCGAGTCTCCTGAATGTTGCTGGTGTTGATTGAGAATTTAGCTTAGAGACCACTTACGTGTATTGAGGTCTTCTAAGCAAACAGCGATTACGGTGCCTCGACCGCATAAACCAATTGACCTTCTTTATAGGTTGCGAGGACCTTTATCTGGTTAATTTCTTGCGGCTCCACGGTCAGCGGATTGTGACTCAAAACCACCATATCTGCCAATTTTCCGGGGCTCAGCGAGCCCTTGCTTGACTCTTCAAAGTATTGATACGCCGCATCGATCGTGATCGACCGCAAGGCTTGTTCGGGGCTAATCGACTGCGCCGCACCAAGCACCGCACCGCTGCGCGTAAGACGGTTTACGGAAGCCCACATTAGACGCATCATATCCGGCGGTACAATAGGCGTGTCGTTATGCGTGCTAAATCGCAACCCCTGTTGCAAACTGCTTTGCAGAGGGCTAATACGACTGGCGCGTTCTGCACCCAATACCGAATCTCGATGCCAGTCGCCCCAGTAATAAGTATGTGCAGAAAAATAAGACGGCATAACCTGGAGCGTACGCATATGGGCAATTTGGTCTTCGCGCACGGTTTGCGCATGAATCATGACAGTGCGTCTATCGGCTTGGCCATGCGCATCCGTGGCTCGCGCTACTGCGCGCAATAACTGATCGGATGCGGCATCGCCATTCGCGTGTGCAATCACTTGGGTGTTCTCCGCAAAGGCTGCACTCACCGCGTCGTTAACGCTCGCCTCGCTAAGCGTTGGGTATCCAGCATAATCTTTGCCTTGCCCATGCGGAGGATGCAAATAGGGCTCGCTCAACCACGCTGTTTTACCTTGCGGAGAACCATCGAGCACCAGTTTAATACCCCCAACGCGAAAGTGATTTTTATAGTGATCTTGGCTACGCACTTGTGCTATTTGAGCGCCATAGTGCCCTTGAAAGGGGTAGGCAATTACATCGAGGTTTAACAGCCCTCGCTCTGCGGCATTGGATAGAAAGTTGACGTCTGCGGGCGCGGCCGCGCCATCTTGTATCGTAGTAATGCCATAGCTTGCGTAGTACTCCAATGCTCGTTTGAGCAAGTGGGCTTTGCTCTTATCATCCGCTTTGGGCAACTGCGCGTGCACCGCATACATGGCGGTTTCTTCTAGCACTCCGTTGGGTTCGCCGTTGGCAGCACGGCGTATAACGCCACCACTAGGATTGGGTGTATTTGCATCAATGCTCGCGTACTCTAAACAGCGGCTATTACAGCTCATCAAGTGACCCGACACGTGCAGGAGCACCACCGGTTGTGACCGCGACACTTGGTCAAGGTCAAATCGGGTAGGGTGCCGCTGTTCCGCCAGCAACGAATCATCGTAGCCAAAGCCGATGATCCACACCGATGACGGAATGTTTGAACGCTGCATGCTGAGCAAGTCGATGATGTCTTGCACACTCGTGGCTGGGCCGACTGGCGGAGCAGATACATTGACCATGCTTTGTGTAAGCATGGTCAAACTAAGGTGGCCATGTGCGTCTATAAAGCTGGGCGCCAGCGTCGCACCGACTAGATCAACGGTCGTGTAGTTAAGATCTTGAGTTTGCTTTAAGTAATGTTGAAGGTCTGCTCGAAGACCCACTCTCGCGATCTTGCCGTCACGCACTAAAACCGCGTCGGCATTTGGATACGCCGCGTCAAGGCTAATTACCTTTGCATTAACGAATAACTGCATTTGCGCCATCGCGGGTACAGAATTCATCGCTAATATAAGTATTGGTAAGATGGTTCGCATAGGATATAACGCTGTTCTAATTATGCTCATCGTGTCTCTCTAGTTTTTGTGCACTTGGTGAGTTTGCTGGTGAGGCATTGTGCCATTTAATCGTCACGTCTTTAAAGCACTCACTTATCTCGTAGCGTTGGTAGCATGCCATACCCCGCAATTCATCAATCGTTGGCAACGAGCATTACAATGAACACGCCGTCCTCTTCCTACCCCTTACTGCTATCGCAGACCTATAAAAATCGCACGCCGGTTGCGCCAGCCGTGCCTTTAATCCGCAGTTGGCGCGAGCGCAATCCTGCCTATGAGTATACGCTTTTTACCGACGACGACATTGATGCTTTTATGGCCAAGCATTTTGATTCGGCTACAGTTGCGGCTTTTCGAGCTCTGCCCATTGGCGTAATGCGCGCAGACATGTGGCGCTACGCGGTGCTGTACGTGAATGGTGGTGTGTATGCAGATCTAGACACCGAATGCATTGTAGCCATTGACCAATGGCCGCATGCTCGAAACAAACTGTTGGTTGGCCTAGAAAACGACACACACTTTTGCCAGTGGTGTATGGCAAGTGAAGCTGGGCATCCAGTGATGGCAAAAGTGTTGGAACTAATCGTAGCGCGCTGGCAAAGCGGTCCCGATTTGAGTCATCCTTATCTAACCCACTATTTAACCGGGCCAGGGGTGTGGACCGATGCCATCGCCGCGCATCTTAACTTTTCGGGTAAGTCTGCGCGCGAGATCTACACGCGCTTTGTTCAGCAGAACACCTCGCTACTAATGCTTGATGAGCTTGCGTTTACGCGGGATTTAGTAGTGCATCATTTTGGCTCGAATCATTGGTCAAAGAGCAGACAGTATGTTTCTTGGGTGAAAGAACAGCATAAGTTTCGTCACAAGCACGCTTGCCGCCCTCTACTCACTCAAGGCTGGTCAATACTCGATCAAGGCGAGCTGATAGAGCTAAGCCATTTAAACGGCGCGCGCGCGCAAATTAATGCGTCGGCCGCGCTCATCCTCTCCTATTGCGATGGGCAAACCAGTCTCGCGCAAATATTAGATAGACTCGCGCAACAGTTCAGCATTTCGCAAGACACACTGTGGGATTCGGTTTGGAGCTCGCTCACTCAGTTCGCCTCCAGTGGCGTGCTAGATCTGGGCGGTAATTAGGCCGCAAGGCCTACTTAACTTTAATCTTAGCCAATATAAGCATGTTTATATCGTTTTGGGCTAGGCATCACACACGGAGCACCACATGTTTGTAGGACACTACGCAGCCAGCCTAGCCCTTAAAAAGGTGGATCCAAGCGTATCGTTGGGTACGCTCTTTTTGGCAGTACAGTTTGTGGACATTCTGTTTTTCCCACTCGTGTTGTTAGGCATTGAAGAGCTTAATATTGTGGAGAACTTTACCGAGTCTACTCATTTTGAACTGGTTTTTATGCCCTACACGCACAGCCTACTAGCCACTTTTATTTGGGCTGGTTTAGCGTTTGTGGGCTTTAGGTTCCTGCGCGGCATGGCCTCTCGCGCCGCTTTGGTTGTTGCGGTTGGTGTTGCCTCGCATTGGTTTTTAGACTTGTTGGTGCACACGCCAGACTTACCATTGTGGAGCGATAACTCTATTAAACTTGGATTTGGGCTGTGGAATAATGCCGTACTTACGTTTGCGCTTGAGGCAGGACTACTTTTAATTGGTTTGGTTTTATACCAGCAAGCTACACGCACCAAGCATCAAAACCATCAACCATTTGTTGCCCGATTTGGTGTACCGCTGTTTGTCGTGTTTTTAATACTTGCGAACGCGATCAATGTGTTTGGCCCCCTTACCGACACGAATGTAAATAGTTTTGCTTTGATCGCTTTAACCCTTTATTTTGTTTTTGCCGGCATCGCCTATTATTTAGACCATACGCGTAGCGGTGCTAACAGCGGTCCACAGTCGCGTTAAACTGTTCAGGAGTTCACGATGAATAAATCGTTTTATCAGGGGTGTTTGATTGCTCTAGCCATTGGCTTTAGCGCATTTTTTGTCATGACCATAGGTCCCGCCCTGCTCGAAGATCCCAACATCGTGGCGGCCATGTTGGCAGGATTTGTTAACCCTTTTGCCGCCGGTTATTCAACCGATGTGATTCTGTGTTGGGTTGTGTTGTTGCTTTGGGTTGTTTATGAAGCGCGCACGCTGCACATCAAAGGCGGATGGGTGTGCGTGTTGTTGGGATTGGTACCCGGTGTTGTGGTTGGATTGGCGCTGTACTTGATAGTTCGCGACCGTCAGTTAACTGACTAATCAAGTCATCCCCGCGTAGGCGGGAACCATGTTTAAGGTTTAGCTGTGTGTTAGGTAATGGGCCCCCGCCTTCGCGGGGATGACGGCGGGATTGACGTTTCTGACTCCATAGCGATGCCCACCCCCTCAGCAAATTAGCGGTTCTCGTATAAGATAGTTTAGAATCAGCTCATTCTAATTAATTCAGGTGGCACCCCATGACTGACTCCTCTAATCC
>CAYOXK010000120.1:0-6823 GCA_964407915.1 uncultured Gammaproteobacteria bacterium | reverse complement strand
CGCTTTGCCAAGCAGCTGACGATACCGCGTGTACCGTTAGTTACGACACTTATGATAATTCCGGACCGGGACGAGATAATAGTTTTGCTCTGCCGCATTGGTATCCCACCGGTTGGGAATGGCACGCCGACAAACCGGGGTCGTGTCTCAATCCTTTGAGTTGGTCTACTGATCAAGAATACATCGGTGCTGAGGCGAATTTAGGCGGGATTGGCTGGCAGGGCTCTTTTTCATTATTTAATTTGCTCAGCAACAACAATTCGGGCTTTGTCTATAGCGGCTTGGGGGAGCCCGTAAGTGCGGTGACGTCAGCACGTTGTGGCGAGTTCAATATGCTCTGGGTGGACACGCAGGAAGGTACCGCATTCGATAATCCTGGCAAGGGCGCGGATAAGAGCTTGCACCCTAAGGATTGGAACTTGTTCTATATGAATCTACGGCAAAACATTAATGAGCGACTGCGGAGCTTTCAATCGCAGCCGACGATGTAATACACTGACCAATACGATTTGCACCGCTAATTCGGGCAACGCGGCCATTAAATTACACTTGAGGAAGTAAGTATGAGCGACAAGAATTATTCACAAATGGAACTACTCGATCGCTTAATGGATACGGCCAAAGCGGTTATTCCAGAGTCGTTAGGGAAGGATGTGCGTGACAATTTACGCGCGGCAGTACAAGAAGTGCTTAGCGATTTAGACGTGGTTACTCGTGAAGAACTTGATGTGCAAAAAGCCGTATTGTCGAAGACTCGCGCGAAAGTTGACGAAATGGAGCAAATTATTGCTGATCTTGAGAAGCGCTTAGACATTCAATAATGGTGCGCTAGCCCATATTGTCGTTCGTAGTGAATATAAAAAAAGACCGCTCGGTGTGAGCGGTCTTTTTTTTGTCTGTTCAGGCTACAAGCGATGTTATTACCGCCCCTACACCTGCGAACTCAATATCGTTTTACAGTGATTTTGAGAACGTCAATACCAAGCGGTCGTCAGCTTCGTCAATACCGTCTAGGTCGTTAGTGCCCCAGAAAGACACATCCCAACCAAGACCTGTCTCACCAAATTCACCCGAAACACCAAGTGAGTAGTAAGAGTAAGTATCGTAGTCACCATAGATGGCTCCAACTGAGAATTTTTCGAAGTCGTAGCCATAGCTGAACTCTACGTTATCGTCAAGTTCGTCGCCGATGAAGTAAGTTAAGCCAAAGCCCGCATAGCTCGCGCCTAGGTAATATTCCGTGGCATTGGCATCGCTAGCACCGTCGCTTCCGTAAAAAGTGTATTCAATGATGCCGATGTCATAACCGATACCACTTTCTGTCTCTCCCGCGAAACCAAAGTACAAATCGCCCTCGGTTGATTCTGGGCCACCAAAGTCAACACTCGCGCCCCAGACGCCGGCATAAAATCCCGATTCGTGTTCATAGTCGAAACCACCTTGGATTGATGGGTCTTCGGCATTTTGTGATACACCACGCCATACGTAGTCTGATTGAATTGCAACGTTTCCGCTAATTTCTGCTTGTGCAGTTGGCGCCAATAAAGCGGATGCTAAAGCGGCTGCGGATAGTACTTTTAAAGATTGTTTCATAAAGACCTCTCTTAATGTCGATATATGAGTTAACTGTTGTCTTAAGACACGAGTCTTCAAGCAAAGAGCGTGCCAACTTTTCATTTATTCAAGAAAAGCCAGATTAGTGACGCTTGTGTGCCCTTCTTGGCGCGCTTACTCAGAGCGGCGCGAAGAATGCACATATTTGGTGCGTAATGCAATCTCAAATGCACTGTTATTGAGCAAAAATCAGTCAATTGCCCCGAGACATACGCGTGCTAGCAATAATCGACTGGCTATACCGCTAACAGCGCGAGTCTAAAAGTTGGCACGCTAATTGCTTGAGTTCTACCAGCAGCAGAACGTTCTGCTCACGAAGGGTTACGTCGAAACGCACAACCCTTTGATCACAACACAATTATTTTTAACTAACAAAAAGGTGGAATGCGATGAAGTTGATCACAGCAATCATTAAGCCATTCAAAATTGACGACGTTCGTGATGCTCTTGCCGCAATCGGCATTCAGGGTATGACCGTAACGGAAGTAAAAGGTTTTGGCCGGCAAAAGGGACACACTGAGCTCTATCGTGGCGCTGAATACAATGTGGACTTTATGCCTAAAATCAAGATCGAGGTGGCTGTATCAGATTCGATACTCGATCAAACAATCGAAGTAATTACCGAGTCAGCCAATAACGGCAAAGTAGGCGACGGCAAGATTTTCGTTACTGAACTCACTCAAGTTATCCGTATCCGAACGGGTGAGACTGGGGAAGAGGCGATCTAGTTTTTAGTGCCAAACCCTCAGCTTCTCACACCAAACAAATTTACAGAATTTACTCAAACATTAGAGAGACAACATCATGGAAAATGAAATCCTAGCACTGTCGAACTCAATCGCAGAATCGGCTGGCGGTATCACAGAGCTCCAGTATGCCCTTGATACCTTTTACTTTTTAATTTGCGGTGCCCTCGTTATGTGGATGGCCGCTGGTTTCGCCATGCTCGAAGCAGGCTTGGTTCGTGCCAAAAACACCACCGAAATCCTCACTAAAAACGTCGCGCTGTATGCCGTGGCTTGCACCATGTATATGGTGTGCGGCTACAGCATTATGTACGGCGGTGGTGACTTTACTTGGTTTTTAAGCGGTATTACCGGTGATGGCGTTGCAGGTGCCGAAGAGGCTGCTACGTATGCGCCTTCTGCAGACTTCTTCTTTCAAGTAGTGTTCGTTGCAACCGCAATGTCGATCGTATCGGGTGCGGTGGCGGAGCGCATGAAGTTATGGGCATTCTTAGTGTTCGCTGTCGTAATGACGGGCGTAATCTATCCTTTGGAAGGTTCATGGACGTGGGGCGGAATGCCAGTTTTCGGCCTCTATACCCTAGGCGATATGGGCTTCTCTGACTTCGCGGGTTCTGGCATCGTACACATGGCGGGCGCCGCCGCTGCGTTAGCTGGCGTGCTGCTCTTAGGTGCGCGCAAAGGTAAATATGGCTTAGACGGCAAAGCGCGTGCAATTCCAGGTGCTAACTTGCCGCTGGCTACTCTAGGAACTTTTATCCTGTGGTTGGGTTGGTTTGGTTTTAACGGTGGTTCCGTGCTTGCGACCGCTTCCGTTGAATCGGCTAACAGCGTAGCTGTGGTGTTTATGAACACCAATGCTGCGGCTGCAGGTGGCTTGATCGCCGCGTTGATCGTTGCTCGCTTGTTATTCGGTAAAGCCGATCTCACCATGGCGCTGAATGGCACGCTAGCTGGTTTGGTTGCGATCACAGCCGAGCCATCTACTCCCACTCCTTTACTGGCTACTGCTTTTGGAGCGGCGGGTGGCGTGTTAGTAATCCTTTCGATTCTGTTGCTTGATAAATTGAAAATCGATGACCCAGTTGGCGCGATTTCAGTGCATGGCACGGTCGGCTTGCTTGGCTTGCTATTGGTTCCGCTTACGAATGACGGCGCATCTTTTACAGGCCAATTGATCGGTGCAGCGACCATTTTCGGATGGGTATTTGTCGCGAGCTTCGTGACTTGGTTTGTAATTAAAATGATTATGGGCATTCGGGTCACAGACGAAGAAGAGACCAATGGTGTGGATATGTCGGAATGCGGCATGGAAGCCTACCCAGAGTTTGTCAACTAAAGTCCTCCTCCTGGAACATTAGTTTAAGGGCGGCAGAAATGCCGCCCTTTTTTTGGCCTACAGGATGTAGGTACATCGCGGTCGCATGGATGCGAGAGAGCGATGTTGCTGAACGAAGCGACTGATATTTAAACCCATTAGCGCGCTAAACACCAAGATGTCCCAAAGGATGTGCTTACATCGCGGGCGCATGCGACTGCATGGATGCAGGAGGTAGTGCAACGCAGGAGCCGTTGCCGAGATGCGCAGGAGCAATGTTGTCCAATCCGTCATTCCCAAGCAGAACCTGGTTCGTCATTCCCGCGAAGGGCGGAAACGTCATTCCCGCGGAGGTGACGTTATTGCCTTGCGCGGCAATGACGTTTATTGGCCTTAGCGGGAAGGACGAATCGGCTTTACTCAGGAATCACGGTTTCATTTTTTGCATGCAAAAACACTGTAGCGAGTTACTTCAGTATTTGATCGATAATAGATTTCAGTTATGATTCGTCAGGTACTCATTCACGAAACGAATTTGGCATGAATCTATCAAATATCGACCTTAACTTATTAGTGTATTTCAGTGTATTACTGCGCGAAGGTAACGTGACTAAAGCCGCGGAACATTTAGGCCTTAGTCAGCCGGCTATGAGCAATGGTCTGCGCCGTCTGCGCAAAGTGTTTAATGACCCATTATTAGTGCGCACAAGCAATGGCATGATGCCAACCGACAAAGCACGTGAACTGCAGCCCCAGGTGCAAAACGTGTTGGCGCAAATAGAGTTATTTGTGCAACCCACCATTGAATTTGACCCGAGTAGCAGTAAACGCTTATTTCGCGTCATGGCGAGTGACTATGCCGAAACTACCTTACTGCCACGAGTACGTACGCGCATGGTGGAAGAAGCACCGCAAACGTCGTTGGATATACTCACTCCCAGCGATGTCACGTTTCAAGATATTGAACTGGGTAATGTGGATCTCGTTATGAATCGCTTTGACTCATTACCTCAATCTCTGCATTTGTCGGTGCTTTGGAAGGATGACTTTTCGTGCGTCATGCGCAACGACAATCCTTTACGTGAAAACTTTGATTTTGATAAGTATTTGCGTGCCAATCATGTATGGGTCAATAAAACCGGTATGGGCGTGGCCACTGGTGTTAACCCAGATGATATTCAGAAGTTGGGGTGGGTGGACATTGCGCTCGATCAACTCGGTGCGCGGCGTAAGATAGCGGTGTTTACGCGTCACTATATTTCCGCGATACAGCTTACTCAGCAACAAGACCTTATTGCTACGGTCGCAACGCGTTCAACCCATCTAGTGAAGCATTTTGAAGACTTAGCCATTTTGCCCGCGCCGTTTAATATCCCCAGCATTGAGCTGCACATGGTTTGGAGCCCTCTGTTGCATCACAATATCGCGCATCGCTGGTTTAGAAACGTCATTCGCGATGTCGCCAACGAGATTCAGGCCGAAGAAGACGCACTTAAAGCGCAGTAGTGCCTAAAAGTTTTAATCCTTAGCATTAGGGCTTGGCTAGGGAATAATACGGCGACCATAGTGTAAGGCTGCCACAAGAGCCTACGATCAGGGACGATCGATGAACGCAATCAATGATACGCATGCGAGTTCTACCGCAGCGCAGACTAAGCCTCTGCTTAACGGTAACCTGATTACTGAACAGGGTGATGCAGACGATCACGCACGCATTCTTACGCGAACACTCATTGGCGTGACCGCGGTGCCGGTTACGGTTGAAGTACATTTAGCTAATGGAATGCCCGCCTTCAACATTGTTGGGCTGCCCGAGACTGCGGTGAAAGAAAGCAAGGATCGCGTGCGCGCCGCCTTGGAAAGTTCGGGATTTGATCTGCCAATACGGCGCATAACTGTAAATCTCTCGCCGGCCGACGTGCCCAAGTCAGGCTCGCAGTTTGATCTGCCCATTGCGATTGGCGTATTGGTTGCTTCGGCGCAGGTACGCGTCGCAACGCCACTGCAAGAGGAGTTTATTGGTGAATTAGCCCTTAACGGTGATTTGCATCGGGTAAAAGGAGCGCTTCCCTGCGTATGGGCCGCAAGTCAGGCGCAGCATCCTAGTATTATACCGAGCAAGAATGCAACGGAAGCGGGCTTAGTCAGTGACGCTACCTGTTATGGAGCACCCTCGTTGCTAGCGGTATGCAAGCATTTAGCCGGTGTGGAGCGATTGCCGCGGATTGCGATCACCCCTTTGCACGCGGTGTATACCGACTATGCTGACCTTGCGGAGGTGAAAGGCCAACCGCATGCCAAACGCGCTTTAGAGATTGCCGCAGCAGGTAAGCACAATATGCTGATGATTGGCCCGCCGGGTGCAGGCAAGAGCATGTTGGCTCAGCGCTTGCCAAGCATCTTACCCCCTTTTACGCTAGCAGAGGCCCTAGCTTCAGCCGCCATCCGCTCCATTGTCGAAGGTGAGTTTCACCTCGAAGACTGGGCTAAGCGCCCATTTCGTTCACCCCACCATTCGTGTTCTGCTGTGGCGCTGATCGGTGGTGGAAGTGTGCCGCGGCCGGGTGAGGTGTCGCAGGCGCACGGCGGAGTATTATTTTTAGATGAGATTACTGAGTTTTCGCGACACGCGCTCGAACAACTCAGAGAGCCGCTTGAGACCGGCTATATTAATATTGCGCGCGCCAATCAAAGTGTTTGCTTTCCTGCCGCATGTCAATTGTTAGCCGCCTGCAATCCCTGCCGGTGCGGCTATTTTGGCGACGAGACCAACCGTTGTCAGTGCACCGCTGCAAGTTTGCAGGCGTATCAAAGTAAACTCTCCGGACCCCTCATGGATCGTATCGATTTGCATCTAAAGCTCAGTGCGGTCAAATTAAACGCACTGCAAGACTCTGCTCCGGTTAGTGAGACATCTCATCAGGTTCGACTTAGAGTGACGGCAGCACGTGAGATTCAAATTGCGCGGCAAGGCTGTTTGAACAGCGAACTCAATACTCAAAAAATAGATGCGGTGCTAAACCTGAGCGACCTTGATGCAGAGTTTCTAGTGTCCGCGTGCGAAAAGCTCAATCTGTCTGCGCGGGGCTTTTATCGAGTTAAGAAAATTGCCCGCACGATTGCCGATCTTGATTGTACTGCCGCG
>CAYOXK010000119.1:0-6866 GCA_964407915.1 uncultured Gammaproteobacteria bacterium | reverse complement strand
GACCTGCCCGCGCCGGACATGTCCGACGGGGATGCGGCGTGAGCTCATGCTCGATGCAGCACAACGCGTCTTTTTCAAGAAAGGCTTTGAACACACCGTAATGGATGACATCGCCCACGAAGCTGGATTGAGTCGCGGCTTGTTATACGTGTACTTTAAAGACAAAAAAGGTATTTACGATGCCCTGCGAATACGCGCCACCGAAGCACTGCTTAACCGTATGCGCGACTATGTCGATGCGCAAACTTTGGGGATCAACAAGATTCAAGCTTCCGGCCGAGCTTTTTATCATTTCTATCGAGACGACCGCCGCTTTTATGATTGTTTAAGCCACAGCATGTCGCTGAACAATCAAGGTACATCTAAACGCTTTTATGACCAGACTCCAGAAGGCGAAGCGATTGAAAAAGCCACGATGGAGGTTATGGTGGGCGCAATTCAACAAGGTTGGGAGGATGGCAGCCTGAGTAAAAGGAGCTCAGACGATCCACTGGAAATTGCACTCTTTCTGCGTGGCGCTTTGCACGGTATTATCATGCTTCAGAGTGAGTTTGGGTCTGCTTTACTAACGCAACCAGCGATGAATCGCGAAGAGTTTATCGAGCGCGCTGTAGTAAGACTCGCCAGCGTCTTCGCGACAACCAAACCGCACATTGGCTAAATTTCAGATTGGCTAAGCCTGACACTGGCGCCTGATAACAAGCGAAAGAAGTCCACCACCCCAAAACCCTGATTAAATCCACTTTATTTTGCAATACTTTAAACTTAAACCAACCTCTGTTTAACGAGTAACTTCCATGGCTTTAACCACACCCACTTTGAATAACAAGCGCGTTTTGCTCGGCATCACGGGTGGTATCGCGGCGTACAAGACACCCGACTTAGTGCGTAGACTGGCAGAACTCGGTGCACAAATTCGGGTTGTAATGAGTCGTGGCGCAGAACAATTTGTAACCCCATTAGCGTTACAAGCAGTGAGTGGACATATGCCTCATAGCGCCGCAATGACGGCAGAGAGCGAGTCGGGCATGGGACACATAGATCTCGCGCGGTGGGCAGACGTAATTTTAATAGCCCCCGCTACCGCGCATTTTATTGCACAACTCAACCAAGGTAGCGGCCATGACTTGCTCACCACTGTCTGTCTCGCAAGCACCGCACCCGTGGTGGTTGCCCCCGCCATGAACCAACAAATGTGGAAAAACGCCACCACGGCGGCCAACGTGTCAGCATTACAGGAACGCGGAGTGCTGTTCTTGGGGCCCGACTCTGGTGAACAGGCCTGTGGCGATGTAGGGCCAGGGCGAATGTTGCAACCGGACGCGCTCGCACAGCAAACCGCCGCTCTATTTCAAACGACATCGCTCGCTGGTAAACGCGTAATGCTCACGGCGGGCCCCACGTGGGAGGCCATTGATCCGGTCAGAGGGATTACTAATCGCAGCTCAGGGAAGATGGGCTATGCATTAGCCGAAGCCGCTGCGCAGGCGGGTGCTGTAGTGACGCTGATTAGTGGCCCCACCTGTCTAACTCCTCCTCAGAACGTGACCACGCTAAATGTTAGCTCGGCTGCCGAAATGCATGCCGCTGTCTTTGCCACCATCGAGCAACAAGATGTCTTTATTGGCGTAGCGGCCGTGGCGGACTACCGCCCTACCCGCCTGGCTGCGCACAAGATTAAAAAAACCGCTGATGAAATGACTCTGGTTATGACAAAAAGCCCCGATATTTTGGGTGACGTCGCGGCATTACAACACCCCCCTTTTTGCGTCGGATTCGCAGCGGAAACTGAAGACGTAGAAAGCTACGCACGTGGCAAATTAGAACGTAAAAAACTGCATCTTATTGTGGCCAATGATGTGAGCAATAGCGACATTGGGTTTGGCAGCGAAGATAATGCTGTTACCCTGATCAGCGCTCACGAGAGCAAGGTTCTCACACGCACGAGTAAACCCAAACTAGCGCGGCTTATCATCGAACACATCAGCGCTAGTTTAACCGCCAGGCCCTAAGCCCGGCCCTTCACGACAGCAAGTGAATTAAGCAAATGTCTTACACCCGAGCCCTATACAGACAGCGTATTGATTCAGCCATTCACGTGCGAAACCATTATCCTTATTATGCAAAAAGTACAGATTAAGATTTTAGACAAAGCATTTTACCAAGAGTATGCGCTGCCAGCCTACGCTACCGCGGGTTCCGCGGGAATGGATTTACGAGCCTGTATCGAACAGCCCATCGAGATCCTACCCGGTACTACGCATTTAATACCGACGGGGCTGTCGATCTACGTTGCCGACCCAAGCTTGGCAGCGGTACTTCTGCCCCGTTCTGGCTTGGGCCACAAACACGGTATTGTGCTCGGCAACTTAACAGGACTGGTTGACTCAGACTATCAAGGCCCCCTGATGGTGTCATTGTGGAATCGAGGTGACACCCCCTTTACGGTTACCGCGGGCGATCGAATCGCGCAGATGGTGATCGTTCCCATCGTCCAAGTTGAATTTGAAGTAGTAGAGGAATTTATTGAGAGCGTTCGCGCACAGGGCGGCTTCGGCCATACTGGAGTGCGCTAAAAAGACGCATATCGTTAAACGCCAAGCCACCGATACAGGATGCCAATCAACGTGACGAATTTTAAATATTGACTTAAAACGCTGATGCTTGTCACTACATCCACACAGCTTTGATATAATTGATCGCTTACTTGTGCTCAATACAAATTCAAGCAACAACCTTCACGCCTTAAACATAAATCAGCCCTAGCCGAACCCTCTAGCGCTGGCTAATTAAACCAAAAAAAAGAAGATAAGCTCATGACCGATACCTTAACCGTAAAAGACAATAGAACTGGTAAAGAATACGAGCTGGAGATCGTGGATGGCAATATTCGCGCACAACAACTCCGCCAGATCAAGGTCAACGAAGGGGACTTTGGTATGATGAGTTACGATCCAGGTTTTCTGAATACAGCCAATTGCACAAGCCGCATTACTGACTTAGACGGCGACAAAGGCATTCTCAGATACCGAGGTTACCCGATTGAGCAACTCGCGGAACGCAGCACTTTCTTAGATGTAGTCTATTTATTATTCAATGGTGAGTTGCCGAACACGGTTGAATCCAAGGCGTGGCAAGATCGTATTACGCATCACACGATGTTGCATGAAAAAACCAAACGCTTAATGGGCGGCTTTAATTACGATGCGCACCCTATGGGTGTATTCATTTCAACCGTAGCAGCACTCTCAACTTTCTATCCTGACGCTAAAGTGGTCGATGATCGTGAGACCCGCATGCTGCAAGCATGCCGCCTCATTGGCAAAACCCCAACCATTGCGTCGTATGCCTATCGCAATAGCCGCGGCCTACCGTACATCTACCCAGACAATGAACTGAGCTACACCGGTAACTTCCTAAATATGATGTACCGCATGGTAGAGCCACGCTATCAGGCACACCCGGCTTTGGAACGCGCGCTGGATGTCCTATTCATTTTGCATGCAGACCACGAACAAAACTGTAGCACGAGCGCTATGCGCAATATCGCCAGCTCGAAAGCAGATCCTTTCGTGGCGGTTGCCGGTGCGGCCGCGGCGCTCTACGGTCCTTCGCATGGTGGAGCCAATGAGGCCGTCTTGACGATGCTCAGAGAGATCGGTACAAAAGATAAAGTCGCCGACTATGTAAAGCGCTGTAAAGGTGGTGAATTACGCTTGATGGGCTTCGGTCACAGGGTCTACAAGAATTATGATCCACGTGCGCGAATTGTCAAAGAGACCGCCAATGAAGTTTTTGAGGTGACAGGCCGCAACCCGCTCATTGATGTCGCCATGGAGCTCGAGCGAATCGCCTTAGAAGACGAATATTTCGTGGAACGCAAGTTGTATCCAAACGTCGACTTCTATTCGGGCTTAATTTACGAGGCCATGGGGTTTCCGATGGAAGCCTTTACCGTGTTGTTCGCTATACCGCGAACAGCCGGTTGGTTAGCGCAATGGATGGAACTCATGGAAGATCCTGAATTTCGTATCACTCGCCCGCGGCAAAACTACCAAGGGATGGGTGAGCGGCAAGTGCCAGAGGACTATCGCACGAAGCTCTAAAGCCTTTGCTTAACCCTATACAGTCAACTTGGAGCATTGCCGATTATCATCCACTGTCGGCTCTATCACGGACGGCACACAACGAGCACGCCTAAAGCGCTACACTGTGGCAATAAGCATGCTCCATGCTCAAGGCTTTCTTAACCAGAGCTCCTTAGCGGGTATTCACGAGAATTCGCGGGCATTCAGACACAAGGGACAGACCTGTTTGGTGGATAATCGCGGTCGTTTAATTGATAATCTGCACTCACAGATCTAGATAGCTCAGACTTAACTCAAAAATTTAACGCAAGATTTTAACGTAAGCGCGGTATTACAACATGTCTTCTCATTCGTTCGATCCTTTAAGCCTACTCAATGGTCAAAACGTCGCTTTTTTAGAAACCATTTTCGAGCAATATCAAGCAGACCCTAAGTCGGTCAGCGACGAATGGCAGCGTTACTTTGGGCAACTCAACAACAGTGCACTATTGCCGCCCCCTTCCTCGCCCTCTAGCGGATCAAACAGTTCGGTTGGACTCGATGCGGTTGCGGCCACCAAGCAGGGCGCCGTATCACGGCTGATCAGCACCTATAGAGCGATGGGCCATAAACGCGCAAAAATCGACCCTATTGGCGAGATGGAGCCACAGGACACGACTGAACTCGAACTTGAGTATCACGGCTTGTCTGAGGCCGATTTAGACACGGTATTCGATACTGGACCGTTGCGGGCCGCCGACCGTTTACCACTGCGTGACATTGTCGCGCTGTTGGAGCAAAACTATTGTGGCTCCATTGCCTATGAATACGGACACATGGCCAGCGCCCAGCAACGTCGTTGGTTGCGCACTCAATTAGAGCGGCCGTTGGGATACACCCATTTTAAAACGGATCGCAAGCTCCATATTTTAAATAGACTGACCGCTGCCGAAGGAATGGAGCGTTATCTGCACACTAAATATGTGGGTCAAAAGCGCTTTTCCTTAGAGGGTGGCGAGAGTTTGATACCCATGCTTGATCAAATCATCCAACAAGGTGGTGCTGCGGGCATTAAAGAGTTTGTGATTGGCATGGCACATCGTGGGCGGCTGAATGTGCTCGTAAACACTTTGGGCAAATCCACTAAGAACTTATTTTCTGAGTTTGAAGGCAAGCACGACAAAATCCCGAATGCTGCGAGTGGCGACGTAAAGTACCACCAGGGCTTCTCTTCTGACATCCAAACCGCCTTAGGCCCAGTACACTTGTCACTCGCGTTTAATCCATCGCACTTAGAAATCGTTAGCCCTGTTGTTGAAGGGTCGGTGAGGGCTCGACAAGAACGGCGTGACGACGACTTGGGCGAGACCGTATTGCCGATCTCCATTCACGGCGATGCCGCCTTTGCTGGACAAGGTGTCGTCATGGAGACGTTTCAAATGTCTGGCTGCCGAGGCTATCAAACCGGCGGCACCGTACATATTGTGATCAACAACCAAGTGGGCTTTACCACCAGTCATCCGCAGGATTCTCGATCCACTCCCTATTGCACTGAAACCGCCAAGATGATTGGCGCTCCCATCTTTCATGTTAATGGTGATGACCCCGAAGCTGTTGTTTTTGCTACGGAAATAGCCCTAAAATTCAGGAATGAATTTCACAAAGACGTGGTGATCGACCTCGTTTGCTATCGTCGTCACGGGCACAACGAATCGGATGAACCGGCGGTTACGCAACCGATCATGTACAAGAAGATCAAGGCGCTGCCGACGACCCGCCGCATCTATGCGCAAAAGCTTATTGACGAGGGCGTGCTCACGCAAGAGCAAGAAAACACCATGGTGGCCGATTATCGTGCGTCGCTCGATGCAGGACATCGCGTGGTACCTGAGTTTGTCGAGGCACAACAAGGTGATCATACGGTGGACTGGTCGCCCTACTTCAATATTCATTGGCAACACGCCACCAAAACAACGTTTAACGCCAAGCGCTTAGACTACCTTGCCGAGCGCTTATTGACGATTCCAGAGGATTTTAAACTACACGTGCGTGCCGCTAAAATCATGCAAGATCGGCGCAGCATGAAAGACGGCAAATTGGCCTTAGACTGGGGCATGGCTGAAAACCTCGCCTATGCCACCTTAATTGATGAAAACTTTGGGGTGCGTATTTCCGGACAAGATAGCGGACGCGGCACTTTTTTCCATCGCCATGCCACGTTACACGACACCGGCAGCAAGCGCGTGCATATCCCATTGCAACATATCAAGGATCAGCAACCCGAGTTTCACGTTATAAATTCGCTTTTGTCGGAAGAAGCCGTGCTCGCATTTGAGTACGGTTACTCCTGTTCAGACCCCAAAACAATGGTTATCTGGGAAGCGCAATTTGGTGATTTCGCCAATGGTGCGCAGGTGGTGATTGATCAATTCATTAGTAGCGGCGAAGCAAAATGGGGCCGCTTGAGTGGTCTAACGATGTTCCTTCCACACGGCTATGAAGGCCAAGGCCCAGAACACTCTTCTGCACGGGTTGAACGCTTTTTACAGTTATGTGCGCAACACAATATGCAAGTCTGTATTCCGAGCACACCGGCCCAAATGTTTCATATGATTAGACGGCAAATGCTCCGCCCGTATCGCAAGCCGCTTATTGTTATGACACCGAAGAGCTTACTGCGACACAAATTATCTACCTCCTCGCTTGAGGAGCTACACAGCGGTGAGTTTCAAACCGTAATCGGCGAGATTGACCAACATAAAGACGCGCAAATCAAACGCATCATATTTTGCACGGGTA
>CAYOXK010000118.1:0-7141 GCA_964407915.1 uncultured Gammaproteobacteria bacterium | reverse complement strand
CACGCAACTGTGTACTCCTTTGTGAGTCTTCCGATAACCGTTGTAATTGAGGATCAGAGACAACTAGAGGCGAAAAGCGGATCGCTGGTTGCACCTCCACGCCTCGCTGCCCCACCTTTGCATAGACCGATTGCAGCATCAATGGTCCGGTGGAACGCAACACATCGTACGCCAGCGACTTATCGTCAAGCATTAAGTGATCGATTACGGCGCGTAGAAACTCAGATTTTGCTTGCGAAGCAAATATTGCGTTGCACAAGAGCTCTTTTTGAAGATGGTGCTTGGCATGCGCCGGCGGCTCTAAGCCTATAACGAGATGCTGATTATCTCTCAGCGCATCGAACGGTTTTAAACACTCTACGTCTAAATCAGCGTAGACCCCACCGAAAAAATAAGCGACTAAGTACCGGATAGCGTCAGCGCGCTGAATATCGAATGGATATCCAAAATAGACGCTTTCAAACTCAGGGAAGTGCTGTTTAACAAAGGCTGCACCATCGGCATTAGTCCACAATCTATAGTCCCACTCAGGGTGGTGAGTTTGCCAGGATCGTGCGAACGTCTGCCATTCACTCGGAATTTGCTCGGTTTTCCAAGTCTGATGAATGATTTTTGGGATCATGGACAATTGAGATCAAATAGCTTCGCACCGAGTGTAACAGACCCCATAAGCGGCGCTTAACTGCGTTCACACCATCTCAGCACTTTCGCCGACTTCACCTTGTCAAAGACAGGCAGCGCAGAGTATTCTTCGATTTGTACATTAACGTCTCAAAACCACTCAATAAACCACGGGCGCCACATCATGAACGATAAGACCGATAACCAAAGCAAAAATTCAACGAGCAATGATTCGGTCCTCGCTCCGGACCAAGTTGTTGGGGCCGACACACGAAATGCTCGGCGCACACTCCTTAAAAACACATTGATTGGAGGTGGCGCGGTGATTACCGCAGGGGTGGCCGGCGACAAGTGGGCTAAACCCATTTTGAACGCGGTTATTTTGCCAAGTCACGCGCAAACAAGTGTCACGCCTATCGTACTCGGTGGCGGTAGCGGCATTCTTACTGCAAGTACCAGTACAGGCTTAGATGCCGAAGATATTCTCGGACTTTTCGTGAGCAACGCGCATGCCACCAACGCCAATCTTCTGGAGGGTGGCTGTTTGGTTATGACCATTGATAACACTGTGGCCACCGTTGAGTTAGTTTTGAACAATAGTTCCAGCGACATCCAAATGGGGACCGTAAGCGGCACGTCAGTTACAGTGACTGGTTTGCATACAGACTATACCGTTAGCGCGACTTTAAATAGCGCATCGAATCCAACGAACTGTACAGGTATTGTGAGCGGTGCAGGCGAGAGCGGAACGTTTACCTTGTCTTCGGCCACGCCAATGTGCGCGCCTGTAACTCCGCCGACCACTACGGTAATGCCCACAACGACAGCTATGGCAACGACTACGGCCATGCCCACAACGACAGCCATGCCGACGACTACCTTTGATCCGAATGCCAATGTCACGTTTACTTTTAGTTTAGCGAAATCGTATTGGACGTAAGGTCACCCCTAACTTGTGCCGCGCGCGACATGAGGCGTAAGCGGCGTCTGGTTAAGGCGCTACCGATGCGCTAAAGAGCTGACTGAAAGAGCTGACTGAAAGAACTGACTGAAAGAACTAACTTAAAAAACTGTCTGTTAGTTGTCTAAACCGAGGCGCGGATCAAAATTATTAAGCTTGCTCTGCGACCCTCTTCCAGCGTGAATGAGGGTTCGCTAATCAAAACACACCATGCCGTTGTGTCGAGTATAAACGGAGGTATCAACATAAATTTTAAAACCCAGTGCGCGAAGTTCTTTGCACACCCAAAAATCCTCAGACAAGTATTCGCCTTCTGATATCCCCACCCTAAATACATCATAATGCTGAACGGCCATACCTTCTCGCCGTAATAATTGATTAATCGAATAGACTCTGGCGTCTTGCTTAGCGTGCTCTACCAAGGCATTGACGGCCGCGCGTGACAATAATAGCGCCGCGGTACCAACACGAGAAACCGACTGCAACACGGGTAACACGTCTGGTTGAGCATCGGTGTTGAGGGTTTGCTTACCTTGAGAATCTTTACTTTTTAGATAAACGGGGGCTCCTACTACATCTTTATTATGCTCTAACATACTCTCTAGACCTTGCGGGTCAAGAAACACATCGGCGTCTAGAAATAACAGATGACTAAAATCCTCAGACTCCCAGAATGTCGCTAAAATCGCATTCCTGGCCCGAGTAATTAAACTCTCGTTGCCAATCGTAAGCACCGAGTGCGGAATGCTATTGCTGATGAATCCCAAAATCGCGTGCAAGTAATCTGTGTGCAGCATACCGTTGTAGGCTGGCGTTCCGACTAAGACATGTATTGGCTGGCTGGATTTTTTCACTTGTTTCTACAGGTTTCAGCCTTCCAGATACTTCGTGGAGACCGTAAAGAATTCGGAGGTCTTATCTTACCGCATTATCGATTTGTTTTTGTTTGCCAAATGTAGCCCAATACCATTGGCAAACGCACACCCCAAACTAAGCAGCGACTCAATATCATGCCCCACTATCGCTTTTCCTATTTAATGACCTATAGAGAGTCTGACCCTAGCCGACGGCAGAATTTGGATTTTCTATTACACTTGCTGCGTTTAGATCCCACTTTAGAAGTCATTCTAGTGGAGCAAGACAGCTTCGCTCATTTTCGTGTAGACGATACGCATAATGTGCGGTATCTGTTTGTGGAGAATAGCGGGCCCTTTAATAAGTCTTGGGGGCTTAATATTGCTGCAGCTAGAGCATCATGTGACCGACTGATATTGGCCGATACCGACATCCTACTGAGCGCAGCAGCGGTAGATGCGCTTGCGCACAACATGGACAAGGGCGCCGACGCAATCAATCCATACAGTGACCTCATAGATCTCACCGAAACCGAGTCACAGCAATTACTCGCACGAGCTGGTGCCGTCCATCTTGAGCGCACGCAGGCACAACTAAACCGGCAAACACAAGGCCAGAATCCGCCATTTTGTGGAGGCGCGTTTGCCATTACGCGCACGCTTTTTAGGCAGTGCGGCGGCATGGACGAGCGCTTCGTGGGTTGGGGGGCTGAAGACGACGCGATGTCGAAGCGGGTAGCACATTTCGCACAAAACATGCTTACGCTAGACTACACGGCCTATCATCTTTGGCACCAACCCAGTAGTGCATCAAGTGATTACGCATCCAACTACATCCGCAACCTTGCCCTGCTCACACTGTATTACGAAAGGGGAGCGGGATTCTGCGAAAGTGCGTCTCGCGCTGATGCCAACCGCAACGCAAACATACAGAAACATCAAGTCAGAGCCCCCTCACGCGCCGCGACGAAACGCAACGCGTTGGTGTCTTGTCTGTGTATCACAAAAGGTCGTGCAACGCTCTTAACGCGGGCGATCCATTGCTTTCGGGCGCAGAGCTATGCCCATAAAGAATTAATTGTAGTCACCGAATCAGATGATCATGAGACACATGCTTTGCTCGCTCGTTTCGACTCGAATCTAATTAAGCATCACATAGTGCCCTGTTCACCAAAATTGAGCTTAGGTGAACTGCGCAATGTATCCATTGACATTGCGCAGGGTGACTATATTTGCCAATGGGATGACGACGATTGGTACCACCCAGACCGGATAGCCAGACAGCTTGAATCCATTCAAAAGCACAATAAAGCCGCTTCCGTGCTACCACGCTGGCTTATACACGAAACTCAAACAGACAAAGTCTACTGCTCAAACATTCGCCTATGGGAAGGCAGTATCCTTTGCGATAAGAGCGCCCTACCAGCTACTAAAATCTATGATGCACGCAGCCGTGGGGAGGATTCAGAGCTCATTGAAAAACTCTATTTAAAGGACGAACTGGCTATCGTTGACATGCCAGACTTGTATGTTTATTGCGTGCGCGGCGAGAACACATGGGACCCCGCGCACTTTAAGCGAATCTTGGATGCGAGTAATGAGCTGAACCCAGAAGAGTCTGCTACGGTTAAAATGCGCATCGCACGCTAACTAAATGGTAAACCACGAGCGCTTTTTAATGCCGCTCCTCAACCAACTTAAAATGAGGTAAACAACCCCTGAATCAGTTCAGACAAAAACCAGATTAACGTGGTGCAGTACACCACACCGAGCACCAGTCCAATGCTCATAAACACCCCATCCTTTTCCAGCATACCCAGACCTATAAGGAAAATGGCAACGGCCGGGCCGAAATTACTTAACGGGATCGGCAATAACAGAACCAAACAAAAACCTGCGATAAACCAACCGGCTACGCGCAATCCAACAGGCGAACTCATCGCCAACATTCGCGGCTTAATAATCGGCTCGATCTTACCCAAAAACGGTGTAACTACTTGCAACGCACGCAGCAGCATTGCCTTGCGGATCTGCTTTTCTGCTAGAAACCTAGGCAACCAAGGCTTCTCGACCGCAAACGCCATCTGCGCGGAAAAAATCAACATAAGTAGGCCTGTAACAGCCGAAATACCGACCATGCCCGCTATAGGAATGGTATTGGGTAGCGTTAAAATTAACAGCAAGATGCCGTATGCGCGTGTGCCAATGTTTTCGATCAAATGTTTGAATGTAATGGTGTCGCCATCCAATGAGTGAATAGCGTCTTCGAGTACCTGTGACAGCGTGCGCGGGACGTTATTGAGCACGCTTTTTCCTTACCAACAAATTCAAAGTCTCGACACCTAGGGAAAAAGCCATGCCGAAATAGATGTACCCTTTCGGCACATGGAAGCCCAAGCCTTCTGCAACGAGTAACACACCGATCATCATGACAAATGACAGGGCTAGCATTTTTAATGTGGGGTGCGTAGCAATAAAATTGGCAATGTAGCCAGATGCAACCACCATTACGACCATCGCAATAGTCATCGCAGCAACAATTACCCAGACATGCTCGGTAATACCTACCGCGGTCATGACAGAATCAAAAGAGAAAACCAAATCAATGAGCACAATCTGCGAGATGGTGCTGCTGAACCCTCCGCTGAACGTCTGCAATTCGGCCTTTTTTTCACCCGTCACTTCATTGTGAATACTGTCGGTTGCCTTGTAGAGCAAGAACAGACCGCCGACGAGTAGGAGCAGGTCTTTTCCTGAAAAATCATGCCCAAACACATTTATCCAAGGTTCTTTAAGGCCAATAATCCAAACGATGCCAAATAACATGGCAACCCGCATGATCAGGGCTAGCACCAAACCAATTATGCGCGCTCGTTCGCGCTCCTCTTCGGGCAAATGGTTAACAAGCAGCGCAATAAACACCACGTTGTCTATACCTAGAATAATCTCTAACGCAGTGAGCGAAAGAAAACTGGCCAGTAGCGCGTAGTCGGTTAGAAATTCCATTCAGGAAACCGTATAGTCATAAGGTGAGTGTTGTGCACGGAAACAAAAAACGCACCCCATTGGATGCGCGCGACGGGTGCTCACCACTCACAAAGCGGCACCTTTTGCTAATCAAATCGCCTTTCAGATTCTTATCATCACCGCTCTAGGTTACAAGAAAATGAATGGCGGAGAAGGAGGGATTCGAACCCTCGATAGAGCTATAAACCCTATACTCCCTTAGCAGGGGAGCGCCTTCAGCCACTCGGCCACTTCTCCATTGACGCTTAATTATATGATACAACTTGCAATTCTAGCTCCCTTTGATACTGCCTCCTCCGCCCTCTTACGCAATAGCCAGCCTGCGTTTTGGCGCCCATACGCACAACAATCGCGTTAGGTATTACCGACTGAGTCCTCATCGCTAAAATAGTCTACGCCGCGATGATCGTGGTCACTGTCGTACTGATCTTCCTCATGCGTTTGGTTCGACCTAATGTCAGCCTTTTGTGCGGATTTGTTCGCACTAAGCGAACCTTCGCTCGGTTCGTCTTCGAGCAATATTTTTTGGTAAATTTCTTCGCGATGCACGGGCACATCACGCGGAGCATTAATCCCAATTCTTACCTGATTACCTTTAATGCCCAGGACGGTAACCTGTATTTCGTCACCTATATTGAGCGTTTCGTTAATACGACGAGTTAAAATTAACATCAGGTTCTCCAAACATTAAGACCCTTCACAGCGCGTTCTAAAAACGGCTTAACCTTGCGATTCGAGGTCACGAAGAGCAAGCCACTGTAAATGGAGCCATACTTCCCTGCAGTAGGAGCGCGTATTATAGGGAACTGATTATAGATTTCCAGCCTTTGATGCGTTGCTGCCGATTAAAATTCAAAATAAGATTATTGCAATGGTTACAGCGCCGCTCAAAACTTGTGCAATTCGAACGCGTTGTGCAAGGATTGTACTGCTAGGTCATGCTGGGATTCACCGATAATCACCGACACTTTAATTTCCGACGTAGAGATCATCTGGATGTTGATGTCGTTTTCAGCCAATGTTTTAAACATTAAGTCGGCAACCCCGGTGTGTGACCGCATACCGACTCCAACTATGGATACCTTAGCAATCTTATCGTCGGCACGGATGTCCTGTGCTCCCAAATCGATAACCAGTTGCTCCAATATCGCTTTGCACGCCTTAAAGTCAGACCTTGGTACTGTAAAAGTCAAGTCGGTGAAGCCCTTTTCACTGGCATTTTGAATGATTACATCAACATTGATATGCGCGGCCGAGATGGGCCCCAGCACTTTGTGCGCAACCCCAGGTTGATCCGGAATCTTGCGAATGGTTAATTTGGCTTCATCGCGCTGCGACGCAATACCAGAAATCATGGGGGCTTCCATTGAGTCTCCTTCTTGTTCGTAATGGATCAAAGTACCCGGCCCCTCCTCAAACGAGGACAGCACTCTGAGAGGCACTTTATATTTGTTCGCAAATTCAACTGAGCGCGTTTGTAACACCTTAGCGCCCAAACTCGCCATTTCAAGCATTTCTTCCGCTGTAATTCGATCCAAACGCCGCGCTTGCGGCACCACTCGCGGGTCGGTCGTGTAGATGCCATCAACATCGGTATAAATACGGCACTCATCGGCTTTAATTGCGGCCGCGAGCGCTACCGCCGTGGTGTCTGATCCCCCGCGGCCAAGCGTGGTTA
>CAYOXK010000117.1:0-7332 GCA_964407915.1 uncultured Gammaproteobacteria bacterium | reverse complement strand
GGCAAAGCGGAAATGACGGAATGGTTTTAGTGTAGGTGTCGGGTGGCAACCAAAACCCAATCAAATATGCGGCCACAAGATTCTGTGCAAGTGCCGTATTCTCTACCCTCTGATGCAAGAGTCGCACGCCATGCAAAGTGCCTTGGCTATGACCCGCAATAAAGTACGGTCTTGATGGATCGCGTTGCGCTAAAAAGGCACTAAACGCATCGGCCACGTCAAGGTAAGCAAAATCGAGTGCATCGGTCCCCTGCTCTCGATCCTCAGTTATAAATGCATTTAAATGAGCTTGTCGATAGTGTGGCGCATAGATTGCACAACAGCCATTAAAAGTACTAGCCGCGGTGGCCAGCAAATGCTCTACCCCCTGCTTGTCAAAACCATTCCTAAGCACATCGGAATTCCAGCCTCCCGGGCCAAAATAGGTTGTGGGATGAATAAAAAAAACATCCGCAAGCGGCGTTGCATTCGCTACTTCACCTTGAGGTGTTACCAACGCACTACTCTTTTTATTAGGGTGCGCAGCCCAAAAATCCATGGATGAATAATCTAAAGGCTGGTGCTCGTTAATCGAAGCCGGTTCGCCACTTGGTGCCAGGTACCAAGCGATCAAAGGCTGAGCAAAGTACATCATTGCAGCAATCACGATGGTAAACACAAGCAAATATTTAACGACTTTGGGCATACGTAAATCTCCAACAAAAAAAACGCGTGCTGTTGAAGGCACGCGCTTTTTGGTCAAACTACAATAATAAGAAAGACATTATTGATTAACTGCTTTCATCGATAAGCGGACTCGGCCTTGTCGATCGACTTCGAGCACTTTTACAGTGACTTCGTCGCCTTCTGACAAATGATCGGCCACGTTTTCAACGCGCTCATCAGAAATTTGCGAAATATGCACCAGACCATCTTTACCCGGCAACACGTTTACAAACGCGCCAAACTCCATGATTTTAACGACCTTGCCTTTGTAGACGCGATCAACTTCAATGTCGGCCGTAATTTCTTCGATACGGCGGCGCGCTTCGGCTCCGGCCGCACCATCTACGGAGGCCACGTTAATTGTACCGTCGTCTTCGATATCGATTGTTGCGCCAGTCTCTTCGCACAATGCACGAATAACCGCACCACCTTTACCGATCACATCACGAATTTTATCTGGGTGAATCTTGAACGTAATGATTCGCGGTGCATGCTCAGACATCTCAGCACGCGGCGCATCCAAGACTTTGGCCATTTCGCCCAAAATATGTAGACGTGCCACCTTAGCTTGCGCCAACGCTTGCGACATGATTTCTTCGGTAATGCCCTCGATCTTGATGTCCATCTGCAAAGCAGTAACGCCATCAGGAGTGCCTGCGACCTTGAAATCCATGTCGCCTAAGTGATCTTCGTCGCCCAAAATATCCGTTAGTACGGCAAAATCAGCACCTTCCTTAATCAAACCCATGGCCACACCAGCAACCGGGGCTTTAATGGTGACACCCGCATCCATCAGCGCCAGCGAAGTTCCGCATACGCTAGCCATAGAACTAGAGCCATTCGATTCGGTGATTTCAGACACCACACGAATCACGTAGGGAAATTCATCTGCACTAGGCAGTACAGCCGCAATGCCACGACGCGCTAAGCGGCCATGACCGATTTCACGACGCTTAGGTGTACCAACACGTCCAACTTCGCCCACACTATACGGTGGGAAGTTATAGTGCAGCATAAAGCGATCGGTAATATCACCCTCTAAGGAATCGATGCGTTGTGCGTCACGCTCAGTACCCAGTGTGGCCGTTACGGCGGCTTGTGTTTCACCGCGTGTGAACAACGCCGAGCCATGGGTGCGGGGCCACAATCCTGTACGGATAGTGATCGGGCGTACGGTGGTTGTATCCCGTCCGTCAATGCGCTTCTCGCCAGCGATTATGCGCCCGCGAACGATATTTTTCTCAACGGACTTAAACGCCGCATTAACCGCTTCCACTTCCTCTTTTGAAGGTTCGGCGCCCAGCAGCTCAGACAACACTTTCGAATGTGCTTGCGAGATTTTAGCCACTCGCTCAACTTTATCGGGTGTTGAAAATGCGTCTTCTAACTCAGCCTTACACAATTGCGCGACTTTGTCGTTCAAACTCGGGTCCGATACTGGAGGCGTCCAGTCTTTCATCGGTTTCGCTACTTCTGCAGCCAATTCATTGATCGCCGTAATGGCTTTTTGCGATTCGCGATGACCAAACATCACTGCGCCCAACATTACGTCCTCCGACAAAATATGCGCTTCGGACTCAACCATAAGCACTGCGTCATTGGTGCCAGCAACCACTAAATCCAGTTGTGACTCAGTATCCAGTTGCTTTTTAGAGGGGTTTAATACGTATTCGCCATTAATGTAACCCACGCGTGCTGCGCCAACCGGACCATTAAACGGAATACCTGATGTTGCTAGTGCGGCAGAAGCACCCACTAACGACACAATTTCGGTATCAATATTAGGATCAAGCGATACGATGGTGATCACAATTTGCACATCATAACCAAAGCCCTTCGGAAACAGAGGACGCAAAGGTCGGTCGATTAATCGACACATTAAAATGGCTTTCTCAGACGGACGGCCTTCGCGGCGAAAGAAGCCACCAGGGATTTTTCCTGCGGCGTAGTTACGCTCTTCAACATCGATAGTGAGGGGCATAAAATCACGCGGCTCGCCACCCATTTTGTTTACCACGGTGACCATAACAACTGTATCGCCGCAACTGGCGATAATCGCCGAATCCGCTTGACGAGCAATCTCGCCTGTTTCCAATTTAAATTCGTGTTCGCCGAATTGAAAGGTTTTCGTTACCTTAGACATATTTTACCTATTTCCTATTTCCTATTTACGTATAGCCTGTAAAAACTATCCATTACCTAAGCTGGCACCCTATTGCGCACAGCACCTATAAATTCCATAAAAGCGAAAGCGACAAAGCCCTATCAACGATAAGGCTTTGCCGTGTCTTAACTAATTTATGAAATCTGCGCTCAAAGATTACTTACGTAAGCCTAAACGCTGGATCAGAGAGCGGTACCGCTCTACGTCCTTATTCTTTAAATAGTCGAGCAGTTTGCGACGACTATTCACCAAACGCAACAAACCTTGTCGTGAGTGGTGGTCGTGAATGTGCTCTTTGAAGTGTGGTGACAGATCTTTGATACGCGCAGTCATTAGTGCAACTTGCACTTCTGGCGAACCAGTGTCACCTGCTTTTATTTCATACTCTTTAACGATTGCAGATTTATCTGCTGCACTTAGTGCCATTTTGTAATCCTCTTCATGCTGTTATATAAGAAAACGCTCAATTCCCTGAAGGGTGGAAACCGAGCCACTAACACTCAATCAAGCAGACACCTGATGGTGCGCTCTGATGTGCGCGTATTCTAACGATTTACACGCGAAAATCACCCTAAAACGGTGAATTAATTGATTTTATTCTACGAAAATCTTATGGGTTTTGATGCGGCCATCGGAGTTTATCTCGCCCACCCCAAATAAATATCCATCACTTCGGTAGAACCGGCACAGGGGCATGGCTTCGAGCTCGGGCGCAAAGGTCGGCAAGCCATTGAGCAACCTACGGGTTAGCTCCTCAGGGAGCGTTACATGCGGCAAGTGTTGAAGCAGGATGTCAACAGGCTGAACAATGCTCGCTAAGTAGTCTCGATTCGTTTGCTCTTGGAGCCAGGCTAAAGTATGCGCATTCTCTACTCGCAAATCCTGCTTGGCAATTCTGCGTAAACTCACGATATGCGCACCACAGCCCAGAGCTTCGCCTATATCATAAGCGAGGCTGCGAACATAAAAGCCACTCGAGCTGTGCACCTCCAGCTCTAGCAAATCGTAGTCAACCCGCTGGGCGTGCAACTCATATACCTGCATCGTACGCGCCGGGCGATCGATAATCTGTCCTCTACGAGCCATTTTATATAACGGTTGGCCGTCTTTTTTGAGCGCCGAATGCATTGGAGGGATCTGCTCGATAGTCCCTCGAAACGTCGCCAACACCTGCTCAAGGTGACTCTCAGTAAAGTCTATATCGCCATGCCGCAACACTGTGCCATCGGCGTCATAGGTATCGGTAACCGCACCTAATCTGAGTTGCGCCTGATAACGCTTGTCGGCCGCCAAGAGGTATTCGCAGGCTTTTGTTGCTTGGCCAAAACAAATGGGCAACAGACCTGTCGCAAGGGGATCTAAACTGCCGGTGTGTCCGGCTTTGCGCGCGTTATAGAGCCGTTTTACCTTTTGCAGTACCGCATTAGACGAAAGCCCAGAGGGTTTATCGACTAACACCACACCATTCAAATCGAGACCTTTTGCTTTACTCACAACGCCGAGATACCCAAATGCTCGACCGCACGGTTGCCTAGTGGTGGGTATAGGGGCAGATTTGGATGCGCCAAGCCGACTCGGCAGCACTTAAGAACTGACAAAACCGCGGGCCTATTTATCTTTATTTAGCGCCGCATCAATCAGCGCAGACATGTACGCCCCTTGCGAAACAGAATTGTCGTACACAAAAATCAAATTCGGACAATGGCGCAGGTCAACGACTTGCGCCAGCGCTCGGCGCATAAAGCCATTGGCTTTTTCAACCGCCTGCATGGTGTCTTCTATGTCGACCTTATCGTCGTCTAAGCTTGTGACAAAAATCTTCGCTTGGCGTAAATCTTTAGTCACTTCTACATCGGTGATCGTTAATGTCGACACCCGAGGGTCCTTAACTTGATTGCGCAAAATCATCGCTAATTGACGATTTATGGTTTGCGCAACCCGTTCACTGCGAGCGAATTCTTGAGGCATAGTAACGCTTTAGGTGTTGTTTGCTGGATTAAGTGTCATGGCGAAGCGCGTGAAATTAATCGCCGCTTACAGCTTAACCTTGACTTCTACTCTTTCAAAAATTTCGAGCTGGTCACCCACTTTAATGTCGTCGTAATTGGTTACGCCAATACCACACTCAGTGCCATTCTTAACCTCTGAGACGTCGTCTTTAAAACGACGCAAGGAGTCAATCTTACCTTCAAAAATCACCACCGATTCACGCAAAACACGCACATTGGCATTACGTCGTACCACACCCTCTGTCACAAAGCAGCCTGCGATAGTGCCAATCTTGGGCGCTTTGAAAACTTCCCGCACTTCCACGTAACCCATAATGTCCTCGCGAATCTCAGGGTCAAGCAGGCCTTCCATCGCAGCCCTTACATCGTCGATGACTTCATAGATAATGCTGTAGTAGCGGATTTGTACGTCTTCCTGCTCAGCAAGCTTGCGCGCCTGGGCGTCGGCACGAACGTTAAAACCAATGACGGCAGCCGATGAAGCCATCGCCAAGTTAATGTCTGACTCATTGATCGCGCCCACCATACCGTGAACCACCGACACTTTAACTTCAGGTGTCGACAATTTCAGTAAGGATTCAGAAAGCGCTTCGATTGAACCTTGCACATCCCCTTTTATAAGCACATTGACGCTTTTGGCTTCGCCGTCCGTCATTTGCTGGAACATGTTCTCTAATTTGCTCGCTTGCTGGCGCGCCAAACGCGATTCACGGTCACGGCTTTGTCGGAAACTAGCCGCCTCGCGCGCTTTGCGCTCATCGTCCACCACCAACATCTCGTCACCGGCCGCAGGCACTCCGCTTAAGCCTTGGATTTCTACTGGCGTAGACGGGCCGGCTAATTTAACGACTTTGCCAGCATAATCCACCATCGCACGCACTCGACCCGTTTCTTGACCAACCAGTACGGCATCACCATATTTCAGCTGCCCTTGCTGTACTAACACCGTACAGACCGCACCTCGCCCCTTGTCGAGTCTCGCTTCAACCACGGTTCCGGTCGCATTACCCGTTGCACGGGCTTTTAATTCAAGCAGCTCGGCTTGTAAGGCGACCGACTCGAGAAGCTCATCAACACCGTCGCCAGTATGCGCCGACACAGGAATCATAACGACATCACCACCCCAAGATTCAGGGATAACATCTTGATTCGCTAGCTCTTGTTTAACGCGATCGGGATCAGCCGACTGTTTATCCATTTTATTAATCGCAACCACGATGGGCACTTTTGCATTACGCGCATGCTTAATAGCCTCAATCGTTTGCGGTTTCACGCCGTCGTCTGCCGCAACCACCAATATAATAATGTCGGTCGCTTGCGCACCGCGCGCACGCATCGCACCAAAGGCTTCATGGCCTGGGGTGTCTAAAAACGTAATTCTACCGTTACTTGTTTCAACTTGATAAGCGCCGATGTGCTGAGTAATGCCCCCCGCTTCGCCCGCAGTGACTTTGGCATTACGAATATGATCGAGTAACGAAGTTTTACCATGGTCAACATGTCCCATGACCGTCACTACAGGTGAGCGAGGCTCGAGCACAGCACCATCATCCGAAGTCTCTAATGACTTAGACAAAAATGCCTCTGGGTCTGACTGCTTAGCTTCAACAGCTGAGTGACCCATCTCTTCCACTACTAGCATAGCGGTGTCTTGGTCTAACACTTGATTGATCGTGACCATCGTGCCCATCTTAAACAGGGCTTTAACTACCTCGGCCGCTTTCACTGACATCTGCGCAGCAAGATCCGTCACACTTATGTTCTCACCAATTTGCACTTCTTTAACAACCGGCGCCACTGGACGCTCGAATGCATGCTGATCCGAAGAACTCGTGGTGATACTCGTTGGCCGACGTTTATCTTTACGTTTGCGACGACCTGCGGTCACATGTAACTCTTCGCGACCCTCAAACGTCTTTTTCTTACCTTTAGCTTTGTTGCGCGAATTGCGGTCTTCAACAGATGGCGCGAGTTCCACAGGCAACGGCTCGGCGGCCTTAACAATAAATGAAGATCGCTTACGTTCACCCTCTTTACGAAAAATAGAGGGCATCTCCACTTCTCGGCGCGGTGCAAGCTTAGCCTTAGTAGGCTCTGCAGGTTTGCTAAATGCTTCCTTCGGTCGTGCTGGTGGCGCTTCGGGCTCAGCCGCTTCACCCTCGGGCGCAGTCGCTTCGGCTGACACTTCGGCCACTTCTTCTGTCGGTGCTTGCGATGACTCTACCACCGGATCGTGTGCTTTTTCTAACGGGGCAGCCGCTTGTGGCTCTGCAACGTCATCCAATACGGGGAGCTCGGCCGATGGCTGTTCTGCCTGCAAAGCGGCGGCACGTTCGGCCTCAATTCGGGCCGCTTGGGCCGCTTGTTGTTCCGCCAACAAACGTGCGCGCTCTTCTTGCTCTGCCTGTTGCTGTTTTAAACGCTCAGCCTTCTGCCGTTCGGCCTCTTGCTGTG
>CAYOXK010000116.1:0-7366 GCA_964407915.1 uncultured Gammaproteobacteria bacterium | reverse complement strand
AAGCAATATCCACCCCTTTGCTGGCGATTGCTTCGAGTAACTCAGGCGTGTAATGGAGCCCAGCTGTGGGCGCGGCTACCGCACCATCGTGTTCTGCGTACACCGTCTGATACCGTGCCTCGTCGGCACTATCTACGGGGCGGTGCACATAAGGAGGTAGCGGCAGCTGTCCGTACGTTTGCAACCAAGCACCAATCTCAAAGTTTGGCTCCGCCAATATTTCAATTTCAAAAAAGGCATCACGACGAGCCACCACCGTTAGCGTTTCAGCGGCACCTTCTACGCGCAAGCCGTGCCCTACTTTAGGGGACTTAGACGCCTTAACCTGCGCGATAAACCGTTGTGGAGCGATAATGCGCTCCAGCATGATTTCGATGCGCCCACCTGTTTCCTTACTGCCTTGCAAGCGTGCTTTGATTACTTTTGTATTATTGAGTACCAGTAAATCGCCTGGATTTAATAGCGAAAGAATTGCACTAAATTTGTGATCGATAAACTCACCGGAAGGACTCACTTCTAATAGTCGGCTGTCAACGCGATTCGCGACAGGATGTTGCGCGATGAGTTCATCGGGCAAAACAAAGCTAAAATCAGAAAGATTCATTCCGGCCAAGTCAAAAAAATATTCAGTACGTTGCTGTTACATCAAGGCCGGTGCTGACAACATCTCCCGGCGCCCTACCAATAAAAGCATCAAACTGAATCCTGACAATGAAATGACGAGCACTTGCAACCAAACGGGTACGGGCAGCAGGGTCATGGCAAGGATCAAAGCGGGCACCCTAATCCATTCGATGATCGCAGCGTGCGAAAGGTTTTCTAATACAACGCCTATTGCGTAGGTACTGAAAGCAACAAAAGCAGCACAGACTAGTTTCTGTACCGACGAGAGATTGGCTAAATTACTTAAGAATGGCAACACGAGGGCTGCCAGTATCACATAGTGCACAACACCGTAGAGTTTGATGGAATTGGGAATAATTACGTCAAATTTTCTAAACTCATTCAACGCGACTTTCCGCGTTGGGAAGCGCGCCGCCACATCCGGCGGTCGCCAGCCCGTACGGCGAAACCAAATGGTTAATTTATGCCACCAGTTACGCGTCAAATAAGCATCAACACACAGTTGTTTGTACACTTGAATGTTCGCCCAAAAAGGATTCCAACTGGACACCGCGCCGGTAATGCCAAACACCACGGGTTCGTCATCCAGTTCTTCTTGATAGGTGCCGAATAGTCGATCCCACAAAATGAATACGCCGCCGTAATTTTTATCAATATAGACGGGGTTTTGGGCATGGTGGACGCGATGGTTTGAAGGGGTAATGAACACCCATTCGAACCATCCCAACTTACCAATGTGGCGAGTATGCACCCAAAATTGGTAAATCAAATTAAGTGAACCCACGGTTAGCAACATCAAGGGATCAAAACCCAGCACGGCCATGGGAATGTAAAACAGCGTTGATAAAAAGCTGGTGCTCGTTTGACGCAGAGCGGTGGTTAAATTGTATTCCTCACTGGAGTGATGCACTACGTGCGCTGCCCACATGATATTCATTTCGTGGCCAAACCGATGCACCCAATAATAGGTAAAGTCATACAGCACGAAGGCAACCACCCAGACCAACCAATGATTAGGCAACTCGACAATCTTGAGCGCATCGTAAATGCCCACGTACAGGACGAATGGGATAAACGCCTGCAGCACACCAGAAATTCGACTTAACACACCCAGATTAAGACTCGTGATCGCATCGTTAACGCGGTAATACTCGGTGCCTCGAACTTTCTCTAGAACGAGCTCAAGCGCGATCAGCAAAAAGAAACCCGGGATGGCATATAGAATCAAGTTCATAATTGCGATTGGCGAAAATTGTAACGGTTTAACATTGGACCCATAATTTATGGTAATTCAAGGGTCTACGAATTTCAGCTGCTAATTGCCCACCGCTGGCTAAAAAGTGGGTTTTGGGGCTCGCTTTAGTTATTTGGTCATCTACTTTACAGCGTAGAACCCCTGCTTTTGCTCGGCAAGTTTAAGCAGATTGGGCGCTGGAGCAAAACGCGCACCGTGCTCGGCTGCAAGGCTTTGCAACTTACTCACTACGACGTCTATTCCCAACGAATCCATATAACGGAAAGGGCCGCCCAAAAATGGCGGAAAGCCTAAACCGAAAATCGCCCCGATATCGCCATCTCTTGCACTGCGCAAAATGCCACCATCAAGACAATAGGCCGCCTCATTGAGCATAGCCAACACCACCCGTTCAGCGATGTCCGTGTCAGACATAACTTTTGAACCAGCGTGACTGCGTCCTAAGCCCATTACGTCATAAATACTCATGTCTACTTGCTTGCCTTTCGAAGCGTCTGAATAGTCGTAAAAGCCACGGCCATTCTTACGTCCCTGCCGGTCGTCGTCGAGCACCTGTTGCACTCCGTCGATGAGCGGAATGCGGTCGCCGAATGCTTGATTAAGCGTGACAACGATATGCGCTCCAACATCAATTCCTACTTCGTCCATGAGTTTAATCGGGCCAACGGGCATGCCAAACTTTTCCAGCGCCTTATCCACGGCCTCGATCGAGACCCCCTCCAGCACTAAACGTACAGCTTCCATGTTGTAAGGCACCAATACTCGAGTGGTGTAAAAGCCCGGCCCATCGTTAACCACGATAACCGTTTTGCCCTGCTGCTTGCCCAACGCCACGGCGGTTGCGGTAACCCAATCGGCTGTTTTACTACCCGTAACAACTTCCAAAAGCGGCATCTTTTCAACGGGCGAGAAATAATGCATTCCCACGATACGCTCAGGGTGTTGGGCTTTAGACGCGATCGAATCTATGGGGATGGCCGAGGTGTTGGTGGCAAAAATCGTCTTCTTGGCGAGATCGCCTCGCTTTGATTGCAGCGCTTCGATATCGGCGACCATTTTTTGCTTGAGATCAAGGCTTTCAAAGACGGCTTCAATAACCACGTCTGCGGCCTCTAAGCCGTGGTAGCTGACTGAGCTGGTCAAACGACTCATCAATTCTTGGCGCTGGTGTGGCTTAATACGTTTAGTCGCAAGCTTTTTATCGACAATTTTTCCGACGTATGCAACGCCCTTAGCCAAACTCGCCACCGCAATATCCTTGAGACGGACATTCTTGCGCCCTTGATCCATACTCACATAAGCAATTCCAGCGCCCATTAAACCCGCACCAAGCACAGCAACAACATCCACCGGCACCGCTTGCGCATCGCTATCCACACCAGAGTCTTTTTTAAGATCGGTCGTTGCGAAGAAAATATTCACCAACTGCTGCGATTCCGGTGTCATAAGCAACTCGGCGAAGCCGCGTGCCTCAAAATCAAGGCCTTGAGCAAGACTGCGACCTAAGCCATGGTTGACCACTTCTAGAATCTTTAGAGGCGCCGGATAATGTCCTTTAGTGGCGCGCATCACGCCTTTGCGGGCCTGCCGAATAACCAGAGGGCGCGCAATAAACGACTTCATGACTCGCTGCTTCAGGGACTGCTTTCGCTGCGGCTTGCCTTTGCGCACGAAGCGTTGCGCTACCTCAAGGAGCACTTCGGGCGCCACCGCGCTATCGACTAAACCAATACGGTGTGCGCGTTCTGCCGACAACTGCTTGCCGGTCAGCAATAGATCGAGAGCGCTCGGCAGATCAATCAAGCGTGGAATTCGCTGCGTGCCTCCCCCGCCTGGCAAGATTCCCAACTGCACCTCTGGCACTCCCAAGCGCGTGGCTTTGGCCGTGCTCGCAACCCGATAGTCAAATGCTAAGCTGATCTCTAAGCCGCCGCCCAAACAAACACCATCAATGGCCGCCACAGTGGTAATCGGAAGATCAATAATCCTTTGAAAAAAAGCATGTAAGAGTTGGCACGAATCATAGGCTTGCTGCTCAGAATTAATATTCTGTAGCATCGAAATATCCGCCCCCGCAAGAAAGCAACCTGGTTTACCACTTTTAAAAATCAGCCCCGTTAAACTGGAGTCCGCCTCGATTTGGGTAAAAATCGCTTCGTAATCTGCCTGCACTTGCAGATTTAAAACATTCTGTGGTTGCGTGGGGTCGTCCATCGTAACCACGGCAATGGTGTCGATTTTCTCAAAAGTAAATATGCTCATGTGTTTTCCTTAAATCTGATTCTATTGACTTCAATATCAATAACTTAGTGACACAATTTAGAATTAAACTGAGCCACGGTGTCGTCTATGTAACAGTCGTTGCTGCTGCGAGTAATCGTAAAGCCCGTGTAATTTGTCCTTTGTTCATCGGGGTAGGCGCAAAAACGTTGCAGACTCTCCGTGCCGAGCCCATGCCTGACACCCTCAAGCCGCTATGCCGCTTGTAACACCATTGCAGCGCCTAAGCCACCCGCGGCACACGCCGTAATGAGGCCATGCTCAAGCCCCTTGCGCTTAAGATCGTACAACATCTGAGTCAGTTGGCGTGTACCCGTGGCGGCAAACGGATGCCCTAGCGAAATCGAACTGCCCGATACGTTAAATGCATCAAAGTTTATTTCGCCAATAGCCTCGGATCGATTCAGCCGCTCTTGGGCGAATTTCTTTGAGGCAAACGCTTGCGTGTTCGACAACACTTGTGCAGCAAACGCTTCGTGCATGTCGATTAGATCAACGTCTTTGAGCGTGAGTCCAGCGGCATCTAAGGCTTTGGGGGTTGCGAATGAGGGTCCCATTAACATTTGCCAGTTAGGGTCAATGGCCGCAAACGCAAAACTTTTGATATACCCTAGTGGTTTGTAGCCTAAGGCTTTCGCTCTACTTTCGCTCATCAACAACACCGCGCTGGCGCCGTCGGTTAATGGCGAACTATTGGCCGCGGTTACCGTACCGTTGTCGCGATCAAATACAGGCTTTAGACTTGCATATTTATCGAGCAACGAGTCTGCTCTAAAAAGATTATCCTGCGCTACCGGTGTGTACTCAGGGTTTAATATAACCTCCATTACTTGCTCGGCGAACCAGCCATCTTCCCAAGCTTTAGCCGCATTAAGGTGCGAGCGATGGGCAATTTCATCTTGCGCGGCGCGACTAATGTGGTTTTCTTTGGCCATTTTTTCGGCGGCTTCACCCATCGTGTATTCAGACGAAGGTTCCTTAATGCTCGGCGCTGTAGGAAATAGATCACGCAAGCCCACGCCCTTGAATGCCGCTAGCTTAGAGCCGCGACCATAGGTGGACTTAACCATTGCCTCGGTCATTTTTTTATTCATGCTAATGGGCCCTTGCGACATTACGTCTGCGCCACCCGCAATCCCTACTTCAATCACCCCGGCTTGAATATTCATGGCAACATCCACAGCTGACTGGTAGCTGCTCGCACACGCGCGTGACACACTGTAGGCGTCGCAGGTCGGGGGAAGATTCGATCCCATCACAATTTCGCGACCGATATTGGGCGCATCGGGCGACATCACCACTTGACCAAACACTAATTTTTCGACCTGTGTTCGATCCAGTCCTGAGCGCGCCACTAATTCTGATACTAGGTGAGCGCTGAGAATACGCGCAGGAACCTTGCTGTAACCTGTGGCTATCTTCTGAAACGGCGTACGCAATCCAGCAACGACGGCTACGCGATGAGAGGAAGTGGTCGACATGTTAGGTACCTTTAGTAAAGTGGGTGGAAAACTATAATCGGGTTACAACAACGCATCATGCCAGAACGGGTCTTTGACAAACACGGATCTTGCTCGGCTGTGCGGATTTAATCTACTGCGATCCCAAAATGGTGGATATGACCGTTTACACGGCTGTCTATTTTCAGCAGAGCGCCTTCTGCGAGCGTCCGATGCGTTGACCATTGTGCATAATAACAAAGCCATAAGTAGATTCGAAGAAATACACGAAATTGATCCATACTATTGCTAATTCGGCCTCCAGAGCATCAAGCAAACAAGGTCGGTCAAATACATCATGTAACGCCCAAATAGGCATCAATTCAATATCTAGTCGAGCTCTCGGCCACTTAAAGCGGTGCTAATTTGCTGCCAGTCAAACAGCGGTCCCGGATCATTTTTGCGTCCTGGCGCTATGTCGCTATGCGCAAAGATATTGCTCTTGATCGCAGGTGCCGCAACTTGTAGTGCTTTTAACAATTCGCGCAGTTGCGCATATTGAGCAGGCGTAAAGCCGTCTAAGCCTTCATCAAAACCTTCCAGCTCGATTCCCACCGAATGACTGTTCAGCCCGATACTCTGCAACCCATAAGACGCACCCGCATGCCAAGCGCGCTGACTAATGGGCACAAACTGGATTAATTGTGCGCTGCGTGTGATGAAAAAATGCGCAGACACCTCAACGCCTTCCAGCACGGCATAAAAGGGATGCTCGGCAATCACGAGCTCGTTGCGGAATAACTGTGCTACGGGATGTTGCGCAAAATCGTTTGTACAATGATATTCACCTGGCGGCAAGCTGATCGAATGCAATATCACGCACTCGATCACGCTGCCTGAGGGGCGCTCATCGAAATTGGGCGAAGGCCAGTATTGTGCTTCGTCACAGAGACCATTGTGTGGATTGATATACACTAAAAGAATGCTCTAATTGGCCTATAGCTAATTACAGAGGAGGGTCACAGCACACCAAAATACAGAAGCACGAGCAACACAAGACCTGCGTAGAGTGCCGCCACAAGGTCGTCCAGCATAATGCCAATTCCCCCATGTATACGCTCGTCCAACCACCCAATGGGCCACGGTTTTAGAATATCGAACACGCGAAAGAACAAGAAGCCAAAGCATAGGGCCGTCAGCGAAAACGGCACAAATAACATTGTTACAAACATACCGACTATTTCATCCCACACGATGGCGCCATGATCGGCTAAGCCGATATCGGTGGTGGTACGCCCACACAAAAATACGCCAATCAACGTCATAGCGAGACAGAGCAACCCAAACGTCCAAGTTTGCGTACTGACCAACGGCTCGACGAGCAATAACAGGACGCAGCCCATCGCAGTACCCCAAGTACCCGGTGCGGGTCGCAGTAAGCCGCTACCAAAACCGAGGGCCAAAAAATGCACTGGATTGGCGAGATCAAACGGTACTGTTTGCGGTGTTTGCAATTTCTTCATAGGGTCATCAACAGGCTAATAGGGCAATGGCTGAAAACAAAGGCCAACACACGTGCTCGCCCCTTGTTAAAAATGCTCATACGCGTAGGCAGACAATCCATAACGGGTTTGTGCATCTTGCATCCACAATAGAGACGCGTCCGTTGGACGTTGTTGGTCATCTAAGGCACGCACCGAGCCGATCACCGACACCTTGCTCTGCAACAACGGGAAGCGCGTTCGCCACGCAGTGTAATCATCCGAGG
>CAYOXK010000115.1:0-7461 GCA_964407915.1 uncultured Gammaproteobacteria bacterium | reverse complement strand
GGAAGACGCAATTCCGGTGCGTGGTCCCGCGTTTTGCAATGTGAACGAGCTGTTTGATACGCATTTCGAAAACGCCGAATCGATTGAGGTTACGCGCGGCCCGGGCACGGCCTTTTATGGATCTAATGCCTTAACGGGCATGGTTAACGTAAACGTGGCTACGCAAGGTCCCGCCTATGTATCTTTGGAAGCTGGCGCCAATAGCTATGTGCGCTTGCAAGCAGCGCAAAATCTAACAACTGAAACCAGCAACCGACTGTCGTTGAGTTTAACGCACGACGGTGGCTATCGTGACGATGCGGGTTTTGAGCAAGCCAAATTGAGCTGGCGCCATGCACGGGGTGATGCCGAGCAAGGCTTTAACGCTGGTCTCACCCTCACGGACCTTGATCAAGAAACGGCGGGCTTTATTGAAGGTGACGGGGCGTACTTAAATAAGGAATTAGCGCGACAAAACCTTAATCCCGAAGCCTTTAGAAAAACGTATTCCGCGCGCTTATGGGGGCGTTGGCACAGGCAATTGAACGTACAACAACGCCTGCAATTTACCCTTTACGCACGCGATGCCGATATGGATTTTCGCTTGCATTTTTTGCCGGGCGCGCCATTGGAGTTAAATTCACAACGCGGTGCGGGTTGGCAGTCGGCGCTCACCACCGAACACAGCGAGACGCTGAGTAGTACCTTTGGTTTAGATGGTGATTGGTCAGTGGGAGACTTGACTCAGTTACAAGAGAGCCCCACGCCCGGTTCAGAATTTTTAACCGAAACCATTCCGGCAGGAATTCAGTACGACTATTCAGTGGATGCCAAACAACTCGCGGTGTTTACTCACTTAGCGTGGACGCCATCCGAGCGTTGGCAGGTGCTGGCTGGCTTAAGGGGCGAGCGACTCGACTACACGTACGACAATTTAGCCCTTGATGGGCGTACGCGCGACGACGGCAGCGAGTGCGGGTTCGGGGGATGTCGCTATTCTAGGCCCAGTGATCGCAATGACGCCTTTGTCGACTGGGCGACCAAGCTGCAAATTAAATATCGTATCAACGAACAGTGGCAAGCTTTCGTGGCGGCATCAGAATCAGCACGCGCCCCGCAAGCGGCAGAGTTATATCGCTTACAACGCGCCCAACAGGTTGCCGAGCTCGATAGTGTTACGGCGGATAACTTGGAAGTGGGCGTATGGTACGAATCTGACAACGTGCACGCGAGTCTAACTGTTTATCAATTGGACCTGGCCAATGTGATTATTCGTGACACCGACTTTTTTAATGTAGATGGTAATAAAACTGAGTCTGAAGGTGTGGAATTTACCGCCGATTGGTGGCTGAGTCCCCGCTGGTCGCTGCATCTAAATGGCAGCTATGCCGAACACAAATATGCGTCTGATGAGTTGGTGGATGGCGCGTCGGTGCGCGGTTTGTTCGTTGATACGGCCCCCAAAACTAACGGCTCGCTACGGTTTACCTATGCGCCGAGCGAGCGCACATCGCTCACGGCTGAGGTACAGCACGAGGGCGCCTATTTTCTTGAGCCCGCTAATGTGTTTGATTACCCTGGCCATGACCTCGTTAATTTTTATGCGCGCAGAGACTTGAATCAAGATTGGAGCATTTCGGCACGTTTACTTAATGTGCTTGATGAGCGTTATGCCAAGCGCGCCGACTACACGAGCTTTACGGGCCAGCGCTATTTCCCCGGTGAGCCGCGATCGTTGTTTGTTTCGCTGCGACGTGAGTTCTGAACTACTTGTATTTTGGGCGACAACAGGTATCGTATTTGTTTTGCGTTAATCGTGTTTAGCGCCATCGCCTCACCAACTTCGGAGCCTCCTGAGCGCCCATGACTATATTGAGTAAAACTCAGAACCCAGCTCATTATCACGCTGATTATGTGATCGTGGGTGCGGGTTCCGCGGGCTGTATCCTCGCTAATCGCTTAAGCGAAGACCCTAACAATACCGTTATCTTGTTAGAGGCGGGGGGGAGCGATAAGAGCATTTTTATTAAAATGCCGACGGCGTTGTCTTATCCGATGAACACCCAAAAATACAATTGGGACTTTTACTCAGAGCCCGAGCCGCATCTTGATGAGCGGCGTTTACATTGTCCACGGGGTAAAGTGTTGGGTGGGTCATCGTCGATTAATGGCATGGTGTTTGTGCGGGGCCATGCGCTCGATTTTGATGAATGGCAGGAGCAGGGTGCGCACGGCTGGGCCTATCGCGATTGTTTGCCATATTTTAAAAAGTTGGAAAGCTGGTATCAGGGCGCTGACGCTTATCGCGGCGACGCGGGCCCCATTGGCGTTAATAATGGCAACAATATGCGTAACCCGCTGTATCGTGCGTTTATCCAAGCCGGCGAGCAAGCCGGCTACCCATACACGCAAGACTATAACGGCGCACAACAAGAAGGCTTCGGCGCGATGCACATGAATGTGGATCGCGGTGTGCGCGATTCCACCGCGCGGGCCTATTTAGATCCTATACGCCATCGCGCCAACTTGCAGATTGTTAAATACGCGGAGGCCGAAAAAGTATTGTTCGACGGTCAGCGTGCTACGGGTGTGCGCTTTACGCGTCACGGGAAAGCCTATATCGCTAACGGCGCAAAAGAGGTGATCTTAGCCGCTGGTTCCATCGGCTCACCTACCCTTTTGCAGCGCTCTGGGGTGGGGCCTGCGGTACACCTGCAAAGGTTGGGTATTCCAGTTGTTAAAGATCTGCCGGGCGTGGGTCACAACTTACAAGATCATCTTGAAGTCTATTTTCAATTTCATTGTAAAAAGCCAATTTCCTTGAACGGCAGTTTAGATTTACTCAGCAAAGGTTTTATTGGTGCGCGCTGGTTTTTTCTACGCTCAGGTTTGGGCAGTACTAATCACTTTGAATCATGCGCCTTTATTCGCTCGAAAGCGGGGCAAAAGTGGCCTGATATTCAGTACCACTTTTTGCCAGCGGCAATGCGCTACGATGGGCAGAGTGCTGTAAAAGGCCATGGTTATCAGGTTCACGTTGGCCCCAATAAACCACACAGTCGTGGTTCGGTGCTGCTGACCGACCCCAGCTCAAACGTGCCGCAGATTCAGTTTAACTATTTACAAGCGCAGGCCGATATAGAGGATTGGCGCCAGTGCATTCGACTCACACGCGAAATTATGGGGCAAGCCGCGTTTGATGAATATCGTGGTGACGAAATACAGCCGGGATTAAAGATCCGCAGCGATGAGGAGATCGATGCATGGGTGCGTGCCAATGTTGAGAGTGCCTATCATCCCTCATGTTCATGCAAAATGGGTGCGGATGATGACCCCTTCGCGGTGTTAGACGCGCAGTGCGCAGTGCGCGGCGTGGCGCAATTGCGGGTCGTGGATTCGTCGATTTTCCCGACCATCCCTAATGGCAATTTGAATGCGCCGACGATGATGGTGGCCGAGAAAGCCGCCGACATCATTCTAGGCCGAACCCCACTGGCGCCAACCGATGTGCCAGTGTGGATTGAGCCTAACTGGCAAACCGCCCAGCGTACCGCGCGGCCTCAACGCAGCTTAGAGAGCATCGAAGCCAAACTATTGCGAAAGCCAATTTAAAATTTGGCGCTGAGGGGATCAGGGCGAGCGGCCGGCGCTTGTTGTGCGCTAAGCATCGCGGCACGGCGTAGGACCAATACTTTGAGACGCCATGCAGCGAAGGCCCCTGATGCTCCCATCACGGCAATAATCGTGAAGTATAAATCTGATCCTGCTTTGCCGGGATACACCGCAATCACGCGAGCTTCTAACGCGGGTAAATAGATGTCGGGCGAAAAGGCCACGAGCGAGATAAAGCCGATGGCGAGACCTTTAATGCGGTTCGACACATTTGCGCTTTCTAGGGTTGCCCAGTAAACGCCGCGCACCGCATAAGTAAGAATACCAATTAACAGCACCATAAACAGCAACGCCGCTTGCCCTGCCGTGGTTGGCAAGATGGTTAAGCAGTAGAGTGCGATTGACGCGAGAATCATTAACCCACCGAGTACTTTTTCGCGGTCTAAAAAGTCACCGGCAAAGCCCGCCGTAACGGCACCAATGGGACGCATCCACAACTTGGCTACCGTCACCCAACCTACCGCGACCGCCCCTAAGCCATGATGGTTTTGAATGTAAGCCGAGAATGAATAAGTGGCAAAAAACAATTGGTAGCCCGTAAGAATACAGATGCAGCAAAGCCAAATCTCCTCTTTCTTGAGAATGGTCACCAGATCGCGAAATACATTGTATTCATGGCCATCGGCTTCCTCATCTTCGCCGTGGTCGTTCAACACAAAGTAGGCGATGGGTGCCAATACCAGTTGCATTCCCACGTACAACCAGATCACGCGGTTAAGTGCGGTGGGAGTATCTTCACCCACGGTATTTAAAAAGTAGCCAAACATACCGATGGCGATGGTCGCGAGAATCGCCTCTACTAAGCCCCGCCCCCCATCTAAAATACCAAAGAAGCGGCCTTGTTCGTTGGACTTAGCGAGCAGAGCGGTCGCTTTGAGCATGGCCGACCAAAAGGTAAGGCCCGCGCAGATGCCCCATCCGGCAAAGATAATTTGCGTTGCCGCAAAGCCAGGAAAAGTGCTGTACCACACGCCTAATGCTCCGCAAGATGCAAGCGAGAAGCTCATCAAAATGCGTGGCGACACACGATCTGCTAACCAACCGCTCGGGATATAAGTAAGCAGATAGAGCAAGCCAAGCATGCTGTAGTTTTGGCCAAGCTGGGCCGCCGTGAGTCCAAACGACTCGAGCATGCTCACTTCAAAGTTTTGCCTTAGATAGATTAGGGGGTAGATATTGCCAGCTATAACGACCAACACGGCTAGTTTTATGTAGCGGATGGTTAGGCTGTCTTCATTGGCAGGCTTAGAGGGTGAAGCATTTACCGAAGTCGTCATGCAAAGTCCTAGTTAGTGTGTCTTTGAAGAAAAACTGCAGAGTGGTTGCTCGATGGTGCTCTTACGCGCTCGCCAACTGACTGCGCGCCTAACGTAATTTTCCATCAGTGCTATATACTCGCTCCAGGGTAGTTAATGTACTCTGTACACCTAGTCTGTGTCGAATGCCTTTGATACCGCGTGTCAATTAAGAGCGCACCGTTTGTTCGATATAGTTCTATTTTTAAGCCTTAATAGTAAACACGTCTACTTGGTCGAAATAATATGAATTCATTGAAATTAGCACTGATTTTAGCGAGCGCTATGATGGTGGCGGCTTGTCACAGTCCCGCTTCATTACCAGCGAGTTCGAACCTTCCAGCGAGCGCAGCTTTGCCGCCCACCTTAGCGCCTATGACTGAGCTCGGCGATAACTTAATCGCGGAGCAAAAATTCGCAGGGGTATCGTTCGCGGTCATTCAAAACGGCGAGCGTATTCACACTAGCGTGCACGGTGTTTATGGCCTAGATAATCCTAAACCGATCGCTGAGGATACATTATTTAGAATTTATTCGATGACCAAGCCCGTCACGGCTGTGGCGGCCATGATGTTATACGAGGAAGGTCGCTTTGAGCTTGACGACCCTGTGGCTGACTACTTGCCGCAATTTAAAAACGTACAAGTAATGGGTGACGATGGGGTGTCGCGCCCAGCAAAGAACACGATGACTATTCGGCAATTGCTAACCCATAGTGCAGGTTTTACCTATGGATTTCGACCCGACAGTGAGGTAGACAAAGCGTACATGCAGGCACAGCTATTTGAGTCGACTGATATGGACGAGTTCATTGATAAATTGGCTGCCCTGCCTTTGCGGTTTGAGCCCGGCACGCGGTATCGCTACAGCGTATCGATTGATGTGGTGGGTGCCATTGTTGAGAAGCTTAGCGGACAAACCTTAGCGAATTTTTTTGCTGAGCGAATTTTTGGGCCATTGGCCATGGCCGATACAGGGTTCTCCGTACCGCTCGACCAAATGCATAGAGTCGCGAGTGAACATGTTTGGAATGCCGAGTCGCAGCAAGTCGAATTAGTTCCTGCTGAGTATCGCCGTAATTATACAGACGTGACTTTGTATGCTGGAGGCGGTGGTTTAGTGTCAACCTTGGGCGATTACGTACAGTTTTGCCAAATGTTACTTAACGGTGGCGAACTTAACGGTCGGCGATTGCTAAAAGCCGAAACGGTGGCGCTCATGATGACTGACCACTTAGCACCCGAGGTTCGCTCGGCGGGAGGGAAGTATCCCGATATCAATATCTACGACGGCACGAGTATGGGATTGGGCTTTGCCTATGTGTACGACAAAACCCAATTACCACCCGAGTTTTCTAATGGGGAAGTGACGTGGAGCGGATTGGGAGGCACGCAATTTTTTATCGATCCGTCGCAAAACTTAGCGGGCGTGGCCATGGTACAACTGTATCGTCATCCCTGGGCGCTGGATATTTTGTTGCGGGTCGGCGCGCAGCATGGCCTAGATCAACGGGTCAATTAACAACGGGCATCCGCAAGGCACGAGTCATTGCCCGTGCGGCGAGCCTCGGTACTTGCCGTAACGACGGCTTAACGCGAACTTTAATCGAGCGTATGAATGGGCTTAACCCCTAAGTGTGGGAAGTCGGCCTTAATCCATTTATACAAGGTGTAGCACATCATAAACACGATCGGAATGATCGGAAGAGAAGAGACTACCGACATCGCTTTAACAGTTTCAATGCCGCCGGCATTCATTAACCCAACGGCCATAATGCCTAAACCTACGGCCCACGCTAAGCGGTTCAGCGCTGCGGGTTCGGCGTCGCTTGGTAAATCATTAGTACACACGCTGGCTAAAATATAGGCGGCCGAGTCGAAGGTGGTGGCATAAAAGATAACCGATAACACGGTGACCACGCCCAAGATAAACACTTTGAACGGCAATTGTGCGATTACGGTGGCGACAAGGGTTCCCATGCCTTGTTCGTCCATGATGGCGGATGCATCGAGTAGACCATTGCTTTCCAAGTACAAGACGTAAGCGCCGGCTATGCTTAAAACCAGAAAGGTGCCGAGTGCGCCAAAGCCGATAATCCCAACGACCACATTTTTGATTGTGCGGCCGCGCGAAATGCGGCCAAAAAAGAGTCCCATCATGGGGGCATAGGCGATCCACCAAGCCCAATAGAAAATCGTCCAGTCCTCAGGGAAGCCGCTGGCGCTTATCGGGTCAGTCCAAAAGCTTATACGAAAAAAGCTGTCGGCCATCAAACCGATCGAGTTAGTGCTGATCGACAAGATGTAAACCGTTGGGCCTAACAGCAAAATAAAGCCCATCACAAAAAACATGAGTACCAAGTTGATGTCGGCTAGTACTTTGATACCGCGTTTTAGACCTAAATAAGCACTCGTGCCAAAAATGGCGGTCCACAAAATGATGACACCAATTTGGGTTGTAAGATTATCGGGCACGCCGAGCAATTCAACTGCTAAGGAGGATACCAGTGGCACAC